>CAZYBY010000140.1:0-2394 GCA_964645385.1 uncultured Sphingobacterium sp. | reverse complement strand
TGAAAGTAAGAAAAAGATTATGAAGCAAATTAGTAGTAAAGGTCACTACTTTGCTTTGAATTCTTTTTTTTTTTTCTTGTTTTATAGAATTCTAAGCAAAAATTCATAAATAATGAATAATTTTGAGTTGTTGAAACGTCTATATTTCAACGAATTATAAGGGTTTTTACGTTAAAAGATGCATTTCATCGATTTTTTTGTATTTTTCATCGATTGTATTGAGATTATTCTTACTTTTACAATACCAAAACTATTTGATTATGAAAAGATTACTACTAATGCCCGTTATTATGTTGTTTTTCCTACCCAAAGGGAATGCACAATTGTATGTAAGTAATAATAGTTATGTGTTCAATAGGGGCACTTTACTATATTCTGGTAGCAACTTAGAACTAAATGGTAACAATAGCTACTTATATCTTAGAAATGGAGGCCAGTTTCTACAAGGTACTTCAGGATCTTCCTCCAATAAAGGAGTAGGTAAACTTTCTGTTTTTCAAGAAGGTACGTCAAATCAATTTGCCTACAATTATTGGTGTTCACCGGTAGGAAACGCCTCTGCTGGTTCAGGAAATGAGGATTTCGGAATTTCGATGTTAAATGTTCCCACCACAGTTACTACAAGTAACCCCGCAACATTAACCTCTGCTGGTTATGATGGAATTTCTTCCACTGGAGCAGTAACCATAGCATCGTATTGGATCTGGCGTTTTTTATCTTCAACTAACTACGCCCAATGGGTTCAATCCGGTGCCTCTACCAATATTGGTCCTGGACAAGGATTTACGATGAAAGGAGTTAGCGGTTCTGATGCCACGAATCCAAGTGAAGCTACTTCAAATAATCCTGGGAATAGCCAACGCTATGATTTTAGAGGAAAACCCAATGATGGAACTATCGTTGTCAATGTTGGTTCAGGGGCTTCTACTTTAACAGGAAATCCCTATCCCTCTGCTATTGATTTGAATGCATTCCTAACGGATCCATCTAATTCTGCCATCGACGGTACTGCCTTATTTTGGGAGCACGATAATACAGTAAATTCACATAACATTGTGGATTATCGTGGAGGTTATGGTGTGTATAATGGTTTGACGAGTGTCTATACTCCGGCTACTTTTTATACCTATGATTTAGGAGGAAATCCAGGCACTGTTTACAGTTCACCAAAGAATATGTATCAACGTCGCTTTTCGCCTATTGGCCAAGGATTTATGGTGCGCGGTGTCACTAATGGAAGTGTACATTTAAAAAACTCACATCGTGTATATGTACAAGAAGGTGTGGCTAATTTATCGCAATTCCAACGTAATGCTAATCAGACAAATTCTATTGGGGCAGTCAATTTTTGGGACATACCCAATGTGGCGGGTGTAGATTATACGCAGTTATCCATGGCACCAACACCCCATTTTACAGTAAATGCTTCTTTGGGTGGGAATGCAGTACGACAAATAGCCGTTTGTTTTTTACCCAATGCCATCGATGGAATTGATAAAGCCGATTCTAAATCTCCAGATGCGGCTTCCAATTTACCAGCGGATATGTATTTGGTGCTAGAAAATGAACCGTTTGTACATTCTACAACTTCATTTGATATTAGTAAGCGATTTAATGTTGGATTTAAATCCAATGCAGCTACAACGTTTACTGTAATGGTTAAAGATTTAATTAATTTTGACTTGGCAGAAAATATTTATTTGTTTGATAATACCACAGGATTATATCACGATATTAAAAATCAATCCTACAGCATCACCTTGCCTACTGGAACAATTAATGACCGTTTTCAAATTACATTTACCGATGAAGCGTTAGGGAATACTACTTTTGATGCTGGAAAATTGGATGTGCTTCAGAATAACGCCAATCAAATGCTTACCATTAATAATCCAACGCAATATGAATTGGCCGAAGTGAGTTTGTACGATATGCTGGGTAAAATGATTTTTACTAAGAAAAATGTTGGTAATAATTCCACCTATGAATTTTCAACAAGCGGTTTGTCAGAAGGCATATATATTGCTCGTTTAAAAACCGCTGAGGGACATACCCTAAGTAAAAAAGTGATTATCGAAAGAGTTCAATAAAAAGAGGGAGCAATTAGCTCCCTTTTTTATTATAATTTTGCAACCCATGAAGGTTGAAACGAATTATATTGGAACATTCAATGACGTACAATTGTATGTGCGGCGTGAAGATTTAATTCATCCATTCATTTCGGGAAATAAATACCGAAAGCTTTTCTATAATTTACAATATATTCAGGAGCATCAGTATACTTCAGTGCTCACTTTTGGGGGTGCCCATTCTAATCATATCGTGGCAACGGCTTTTGCAGCTTTTAAAAATAAAGTGAATGCCATTGGAGTTATTCGAGGTGATGAATTAATG
>CAZYBY010000139.1:0-5748 GCA_964645385.1 uncultured Sphingobacterium sp. | reverse complement strand
ACAGTCGTATCAGCAAATCACATATGGGAAATATTGCAGAGGCAAGAGTTTACCCATAAAGGACTTTGGGAGCTTTCGTTTTATGATTACTTGGAAGATTCACTATTGAACAAAGGGTATGTTCAGTTATTAGTGAATACTGTAAGCAATATGAAGGAAGCAAACACAATTCACTTTGATCGTTTACAACGATTTATAAAAATTGAACCTAACTTATTTCAGATTATACTTAGAACAATCGTTGACAAGAATGAAAAGGAAGGAACACGATTGCAAGTTTGGATGGATTTTTTCAGCACCCACTTTGAGCAATTAGGAAATGATATTGAACTAATCAAGAAAGCTTATTTGCAGCAAGACAAAATCCAAAATCACTTTGACTACGAGGGAAAAGGATTTTCGAATATTCTAAAGAAAGATTCGTCATTCCTTCTTGAGTATGTGAATAGTTTGTATTCAGAAAAACAGTTCGGGATTTCTGCGGACAATAAAAATTTAAGTTTCGTATGGCAAGTAGAGAAAATTGAACAAGTATTGAAAGATGTGTTTGATTTGGTAATTGAGAAAGAACCATACTTCGGAATTCTTGACCACTTCTGCAATTCATTTTTCAGGAACTTGCAAGGCGAAATGCAAGAGAGAGCAAAGAACTTTCTTCTTGATTATTGCAGAATAAATTTTTCTGATTCAAATAAAATGAATGTAATTGTTGACATAGTAAGACATTCAATGAGGGAAATGTTTGACGAGATCTTGTTGTTGTTTTTATCATTAAATCAGGACAGAGAAATCTTCTCAAAGATTTGGTGGCGAGGAAACGGAACAAGCGGTTCTGGCAATGTAATACTTGCAGACATTGAAATGGCTGATTGGAGAAATATTCTTTCAATTGTTGAAAAATCAACAGTAGGAATAAAATTAATTCCCATTAAGAAATACTTAAACGAGCAAATTGAATATTGTTTAAAGAAAGGAGACTGGGAAAGACAGAGAAGATTTTTAGAACGATATTAATATGCTGACACTTCACAGCCAAACAGGCCAAAACTTGTCAAAGAGTGTGTCGGTCCGGCAGTACAACTGACCGACAAACGCACAAAGAAAAAGAAGCACTATGCGGTAACAGCACCTAACCCAAAGGCAGGGTTCGAATTCCAAAGAAAGTTTTGTAAGTAATATTTATTTATTACCACACTTCAGATAGTTGAAAAACATTTTATGATATATTATTAGAGATTATGAAACTAATATTTTTAATCGCTTTAATCTTGACTTCTTCAATTACATATGGACAAGTTAATGTCAATGCGGATGGTTATCATAACAAATTCAAAAATGGATGTTATATAAATCAAAGTACAGACTCAGCTTTACTTCATACTGTAAAATATATTATTACTCCGCAGATAACTATTCCTTTGCTTAACGACAAAACAGCTTTAGTATTTCCTCCAGATCAAGGACTTTTATTATTTTTAAACCGCAGTAATAAAAGCAAAATTGCTAAACTTGTTAAGCCAACATTAGTTCAAATAGACACTGTTTTTTACAATCAAATTTATAAGAACGATAGTGGATCTGAATTTACATTTGACGTTTGGTATGCAATTAAAATTAACGGTGCAACATTCTATATAGACTATCAACCACAAGACTTTTTGGCATTCCAACATAAGCTCAATGACCATAAACAACTACTGACAATTTATGGACAGAATACTGGATATGACAATTATTTTGACAATGGTTATCCTAATAATTTTTATGTCGTTGTTTTTTCTACAAGTGGAGAGAATATAAATTATTTACTCCAGCGACAAATTGCCCTTCGATTATGAAGACGAATTTTGGGATGTTCCAGTAAGCATGAAATATCGATATGTCCAAGAAAAGAAAGAATTAGAATTTGAAATTTACGGAACCCCAAACTATAAAGCAAAATGGACTGGTAAGTCACTAATTCTGTAATAAATATATCCTACTACACAAGTTTGGTTAACACTATTTTTTAGTATTCAATTGATATTATTTAGCAAACATTGGTTCTCAGCAGCAATCCTGTATTCGCAGGATATAAGAATTCTTTCCTTTTGCCAAATACGAAAACCATTAAATTAAAATTCTACATCATGAATACCAATGAAGAAAAATGGTTGATGAACGAATTTCAAAAACTATTCACTCCAGGTATATTAGAAGATATAGTTAAACAGGATTCTCCTGATTTTATTGCGAATTTTAATGGTCAAAGAGTGGGAATAGAACTTACGGAAATTTTTCAAGATTCTAGTTTTAATATTAAAGATTCTAAACTTCAAAAGCAATCAAAAGAAGCTGAAAAATTTATTGAATTGCTAATTGCAAAAATCCAATTAGACTCAAAAACTAAATTTGGTATTGGAATTAATTTATCAAGAAGCTACCCTATACAAAAGAGTAAAAGAGAAGCATTATTATTAGAAGTCAAAGAAATTATTTTATCTGTATTAGCAGACTTAGATGACGAAGGATTTATAGAACTTAATTCAGATATATGTAATTTACCACAAGAAATTATAGACATTTCTATACATAGGGATGACAATTTAGAAGAATCTTTCAATTTTAAGTTAGAGAGCGGAACTATAAATCCTTTAACTTTGGAAATCTTGCAGTCAGTTATTTCAAAGAAGGAACGTAAGCTTAAAGATTACAAACCTTGTGACTTGTATTGGCTAATTATACGAGAAGGTAATTATCTTTCAGGATCTTTTAATGTTACAGACTTGCCAAAATCAATCAATTCACTTTACGATAAAGTTTTCTTGTTACGAACCAATCAACATGAACTGTTAGAGTTAAAATAAATCAACACAAATGAATTCAAAAATTTTCAAAACTAACATTCAACCCACCCCCATAAACTTATAAAATTCACCAAACGTTACTATTTGTTTATCGTTTCTGTTGAGGTAAGTTCTTAGTTCTTTTATTTTTCGTTGCGACTTAAGTGAAGACTTTCCGGTTTTGTTAAGTTGAGTATCAAACAATCTTTAAAAATCGTAATTCAAAATCATTACTGATTCAACCATTTCGAATATCTCTGACATTTTGTTGTATTGACTGAAAGGTTGACATACTAGATTTGTAGTATTGATATTACTTGAATTAGTATTTAATTTGCTATTAAATGTAAACATTTAACATTATGGATTTAAGTAAAATTTATTCGTTAAGGAAGCAATATACAGTAATTGGTATTACAGGTAGAACTGGGTCTGGTTGTACTGAGGTTGCAAATATGTTGAAAGATGGTTTTATAAATGATAATTTAATATATCCCAAACCTGATGATATTGCATTCGATAAAGAAGTGAAACATAACTCATTTAGAAAATACAAAATTGTTTATAATTATGCAAGGGAAAATTTCAAAAAACACACTTTAATAAATTACAAAGATGTATTAATGTTATATATCTTAAGTTTTGAATACTCTGAGTTTGTTCGTTTTTTGAAATCAACAGATGTTGTTGATGAATTTAAAAAATCAAAACTAAAAGTTGATACAAATTTCGAAAATGAAATTTTAGAATTGAATAAGATTAAAAACAGATATGAAAACATACATAAAAAAATTGTTGATTTTAAATTACATGAATTAGAGATAAAAAGGGAATCGAATGATTGCCTAAAATTATATACTTTCTTTGATAGTGAAGAATTTAAAACTATATCAGAGGAGATAGGTGCTATTTTGAAACTAAATTCATTAATAAAGAGAAATAAAATATTACAAATAGTAGCTAATAATTTGAGAAAATCAGGCAATCCTTTTAAAACAGAATCTAAGCCCGATATAAAATATTGTTTTACAATATCTGAATTAATAAATGATTTAATAAAAGGTTTGAAAAACAAATTGAAAAACAGTAGTTTACTCGATAAAAATGTTGAAGTTGTTATTGATTCGCTTAGGAATCCACTTGAAATAATGTTTTTTAAACAAAGATTTTCAGCTTTTTATATAATGGCTGTAAATAGAGAAGATGAAATACGTAATTGTATAATTAAACAAAGATTCGATAAAGAGGATATTGAAGATATTGAGAAAATATTATTAGAAGAGCATTCTGGTGCAAAAGCTAAAGATTTTTTTAAGCAGAATGTTTCAATGTGCCTGCAAAATGCTGACATTCATATTACATTTCGAGATAAAACCGAAATAGATACATTAAACAAAAATATTAATGATAACACATCGCCTTATTATTCAGTTGGTATGCAGTTGTTAAAATATGTGTCTTTGATTGACCATCCTGGACTAGTAACACCTTCTCCAGAAGAAAGATGTATGCAATTAGCATATACTGCGAAATATAATTCTGGTTGCATTTCACGACAAGTTGGTGCTGCAATAACTGATAAACATTATTCAATAAAAGCAATTGGTTGGAATAACACTCCCGAAGGACAGGTACCATGTAATTTGAGAAATGTTGAAGATTTATTTCATGATATAAAAGACTCAGGTTATTCACCATTTGAACAAAATGAAAAATTTGTTCAAATAGTAAAACCTTATTTTCAAAGTCAAATTATTGAACACAAAGACGACTTATGTGGTAGAAATGTTTGCTTTTGTTTTAAATCAATTTATAATTCTAAGTATGAAGGTAAAAATCAAGTACATACAAGATCATTGCATGCAGAAGAAAGTGCTTTCTTGCAAATTTCTAAATACGGAGGTACAGGTATTAAAAATGGGAAATTATTTACAACTGCAAGCCCATGTGAGTTATGTTCAAAAAAAGCATACCAATTAGGTATCAAAATAATTTATTACATTGATCCATATCCAGGTATATCGAAAGATCAAATTTTAAATGGAGGCAGCATTAATCCTCAAGTTAGATTATTTAATGGAGCAATTGGCAATGCTTATCATTGGCTATACGAACCTATTATGCCTTACAAAGATGAATTAGCTTTGATATTAGAACATGAAATAAAAGACTTAACAAAAACATACGAAGAAACGAATAAACTTTTGAGTGAAGAGAACTTAAGGCTAAAAGCAGAATTAAATTCATATGAATCAAAAGATGTCTAATTTGTAAATTAATAATGAATACTATTTATCGAGTTTGAATAAAATTTATACTGATTAATATGTTTATTATAACACTATTAAATGCTATAAGAATTTGACAGGCAAATATTCATTCGAAGTGATTAAAAAAAAGTACTTCAACTATTGTAATTAATTATAATGAAGGGCATAATTACGATAATAATTTATCTAATAATTTAGTCACCATTTTAATTGTACTAATAGCTGGTTCAGTAGCATTATATCAAATAATTTCGAAAGTAGTATAAGTACAAGAATAAAATGGATTGAAGAGATTAGTTCAGAAATAATCAATTATATAATGAGTCATTAGGTGCAATACTTTATTGGGAAATGTATAATGAGGATGAAAAAGACGAGTTATATAATAAATATGATTCAGCCCACTCGAATTTTTTTATATTATCTAATAGAATCAAAATGAAATTAAATGTTGAAGAAGATCTACATTTGGAAATTGAAAAACTAATAGATCAAATTGAATTAATGTTAGACCCTGATTCTGAAAATAGATATACTCAAGATGATATAGAAAAAATTCTAAAAATTATTGTTAATAAATCGCGAGAAGTTTTTAAGATTGAGTGGAGAAAATCAAAACGTATATTTGGAGTATAAAGTCAATGTATTTTTCA
>CAZYBY010000138.1:0-10171 GCA_964645385.1 uncultured Sphingobacterium sp. | reverse complement strand
CCGAAGGGCCGGTTGTATTATCGGCCTGGCCCTTCGGCTACGCTCAGGGACCGGCCGAAACGACTAAGGACTAACGACCAACTACTAAGGACTAAGGACAAAGGACCAACGACCAAAACAATGGATAAACGTATTACAGAATTCATCAACGAACAATCTTGTATCAGCATAAGTTGTGTAGATAAAGATTCGAAGCCGCATGTGTTTACGTGCTTTTACACATTCAATTCGGAGGATGGATTTTTATATTTCAAATCGAATGAAGATACATTGCATGCTAAAATATTGAAAGAAAATTCAGCAATTGCAGGTAGTATATTACCTAATAAATTAAATCCTTTGAAAATAAAGGGAATTCAACTAGAAGGTGAATACATAAATACTGATGAGCAAAATGCAATTGGTAAGAAATTATATTACAAACAACATCCCTATGCCCTAGCCTCTTCTGGAAGAATTTGGTGCATCAAAATCAACTCTATCAAAATGACCGACAATACCTTGGTGTTTGGAGAGAAAATTCGATGGGAAAGATGATATTCAAATTCTAATTGTCGATTTGACTGAAATTGACTAATTGATACTTGACTAATTGATAGATTACATAAAATGTATAATTTGTCAAGAAGTCAAGTATCAAAAATTCAAGCATCAAACTATGGTAAAAACGAATACCCGTGTTTAGTTTTCCAAAGGAAATATTTCTCAAAAATCACTTTAGAAAAATCGTAAAAGATATTAGGAATCATCACTGCGAAGTTTCTTGGTTTAAATAGGTTATCAGAAAGAATGATAACTTCTTTTTTACCGCAATCCATGATACAGATTCCAGGTATTTTACCCCAAGCTTTTTTCTTCAATTCAGTTTTTCCTTTTGAAACACGAATAATGTTTTCAGCTACAATTTTACCAGTTTCATCTGATGGGTAACCAGTTTTAGGTGAAGAGAAAGGTACTTCTTTAGGAGTAAATGGAAGTTTCACATCCACCGCAATTCCTGCAACCCAAACATTATCTTTATGTATTAATCGATAATCATCTCCAGCTTGTAAATATCCAGTAGTAGTAGCTTTTAAGCCAGGAGAATTTCTCACTAAATCAACTCCAATAAAAGGAGGCATAAGCATAGTGAATTTACTTTCTAGCTCTTCATCATTACTTAAAATAACGCGATCAGCTTTTACTTCTTTCACACCTACCCTAGTTCTAAAATGAATGTTAAACATTTTCATAAATGATTTCAACATCATTTCTCCCATTGGCATACCATCAATTCCGAAATGACCTAGATAATCTTCTGGAGTAATCCAATATAAATCTACTTTCTTACGAATATTTTGCTCGCGCAACCACTTTTCAATATTAAATAAAAACTCGTAAGCCGCACCCATACAACCAGCATTTTGAGTTGCTCCAATAACGATCGGACCAGGATTTGCTTTAAACTCTTCTAGAGCTTTACGAATTTTCATTGCTCCATTAGGAGTTCCTACATAATACGAGTGCTCTTGTACCCCAGGTGCAATATCAAAATTTACTTTCGGACCGGTAGCCACTACTACATGATCATATGTTAAAACTTCTCCATTAGCAAGAGAAACAGTATTATTTTCTGTATCAATTTTTGTTGCTTCTTCGATAATAAATTCAACACCTTTTTTGTGAAGAATTTCATCTTTTCTGAAAGAGATATCCTTAATTTCTCTTCTACCGAATGGCACCCAAATTAGAGAAGGAATAAATAAAAATAATGGCGATTTATCGATCATTATTACGCGGTGATCATTGCCACCTTTGCGTTTGATTTCGAGGGCTGCAGTAATGCCTGCAAAATTACCTCCTATTACAATTGTAGTTGTCATAACCTTTATGTTTTATTGACACTACAAATGTACCTAGGAGGCTATTTTTTGAATGTAATAATAGTCACGTAACTCGCGCTATTTTTATGATTCTTATCATGTTTATTTAACAAATTCCAATACCGATTGATTAAATAATTCGCAACCTTCCCATTGCACAAAATGACCTGCATTTGGAATCATTATTACTTTTTTACAATTCGGTAATCTGCTTGCTCCTTGTTGAGCTATTTTATGTGTTGTGCCACCGTGTAAATATCTATTTGGAATTAGATTATCATTTTCTCCAAAAATTACAATACATGGCTGTTTTATTTTAGGTAAATCGTCGTAAACTGGAGTGTTAACCATCCCTTGAACACTTTGTGGAATTACATAACAGAAGGCTTCGAAATCAGAAGCATTTCTCATTGCTAATCTATCTGTAATCATAAATGTTGCATCATCGGGCATTACATTAAAGTTTGAATAAAAATTAGTTTGGATTTGCTCTACTGGTGTAAGGTAAGTTGCTTTCGCTGTAACTGCTTCTCTGAACCATTGCTTCTCGCCCTCTGTAAAAGTTTCAAACCCTGCCGGAGCTGTTAATACCAATCCTTTAACTTTATTTGGATACTTTAATGCTATTAGCATAGCTATTTGCCCACCCATAGAATGACCTGCAATATAGCATTGTTGAATACCTAATGCTGTTAATAGATCATTAATGTTATCAGCAAAAAAATCCATAGAGCATTCATACGCACCTTTGCTACTTTTTCCATATCCAGGTAAATCAATTGCAATACATCTATAATTTTTAGAAAGTACATCAATATTTTTTTTCCATGCAGGCATATAACTTGCCAATCCATGAATAAATAAAATGGTTTCTTTTCCTTGACCTTGATCAGTATAGGCTATACTAATACCATTTTTCAAAGTAACTTTTTTTGTTTCAAATGGATAAGTTAGGTCTTCAATTTTATTGATTTGGGGATATTTGCTATAAGTACTCATACAAGAGTTCAATACTAAGAGTGCAATAAAAATGGGGAAATAATAAATATATTTTTTCATCATAATTTCATTTAGAACATTAACCATTTATAAACTACAAAAACGGTCCAAGGATCAGCTGGTTTTGTTGTTAGATTTCCATTTGTAAATTTACTATTGTAAAAATCGCCTAGACTTAAATATGCCCCATGAAGCTCTAGGTTCATCATTAAATTTGGTGTATAACTTATTTTGAAGTTTGCTTCAGTGCCCATATGTGTGCTACCTCCAGGTGGGGTAACATTACTAAATGCT
Source organism: uncultured Sphingobacterium sp. (assembly GCA_964645385.1). Taxonomy (GTDB): domain Bacteria; phylum Bacteroidota; class Bacteroidia; order Sphingobacteriales; family Sphingobacteriaceae; genus CAJBVG01. The sequence continues at coordinate 7,016 of CAZYBY010000138.1, read as the reverse complement.
GTGGCAAATGAAACTTTCGCGTTTAATTTATGAGGGATAAAATCTTTATGAAAAGATACTACTCCGCCAGTTAATCCATAACCTAAGTTTGAAAAATCATTAACTAAAGCAACAAATCTATTCACAACATTACCATGAGGAAATAAAATATATGATCCACTAGAAATAAAAATACTAACTGGAGCTCCCCAATTATTTCCTGTTAACACTCCTGAGTATTTATTATCATTTAATGAATTTTCATCGCCTGTACTGTATAAAAAGTCAGCCTGAATAATATCATTAGCTGTTTTTCCATATCTATATCCGGCTTTCATATTTAAGCCTAAACCACCAATACTTGCTCGTTTTCCCCATACATCTGCTTTTGTTTTCGACAAGGTGTCTACGTTTCCAAAATTATAATTTGCAAAACCAGTTAACATAAATCGATCAGCAACATAGCCTGCATTTCTTGTGTAAAACAAACCAGTCCAAAGTACATCCGCTTTATATTTATTGCCACTTATAGGGAATCTGAAAGAACCATTATAATCGCTTAAAGTTGAATTTAACCCTTGACCTAAAATTGAAGGTCCACCTTCTCCACTTGCTCTATCTCTAACATAATCTAAACTAATACCTAATTTAGATTTTCTAGTAATTTGTCTTTCATACATCGATTCATAACGAACAACGTCGTCGTTTATCTGTACAGCATTCTCGTATAATTGCCAATATGCTAATTTAAACTTCTGAAAATCCCCATCATATCTAACATTGATACCAGTAGCATCGGTTCCCCAATACATTAGTCGGTAACCAGTATTGGTAAGGTCTTCGAATAAAGTTCTATATGCATTTCCAGGATTATCGAACATTCTTTGAAGCCCTAAATTTATTGCCCAATGTTTTGCTGGAATTAATTCTAGTTCCACATTTTGAGTTTGAATATTTACTTGATCCGCAGAAACAGCACCACCAAAATTACCACCTACACCATACGCAACATCTCCCCATGTGTAATCAATTTCAAATGATGTACGTAAAATTGCTTTTCCATTCAATAGTTTAGGAGTATAAATAAAAAACGGAAGTAATCTTTGCTCAAAATAACTCGACTTCAGAGAGTCCGAAGTGGTAGTGGTATTTTGACCGAACATTCTTCCAAATATTTGCCCTCTTAAAAAATCATTCGTAGGGAAATAATTTGCAGTTACATACTGATTATAGAAATAAGCGATGAACTGTAATTCTTTGTCAACCTTTTTCGGAATAGGCTTGTCGAACAATAGAATTGTAGAGTCTTTTGGCACTTGTGCAAAAGCATTTGTAAGCATTAGAAGTGTGCCCAACAAAATAAAATATTTACGAAAATGGTTCATATCAGAAATAAAAAAGCAATAAACAAAAAAAGCTGCAGTTCTGAAATTTAAATCATCACTACAGCTTTAAGAACAAATTTAACCCTTTAAAAATTTACTGAATTCTTACGTAATTTTGTACGTTCATTAAGCCAAATGCTCCACCATTTGTAGAACCAAAACCTGCGGCAGGTGTTGGAGGTGTTGCACCAATTGCTGGAGTAGTTTGAACTACCTCATATTTCATTGTACCATTAGTTACTTCAAACATTCCTTCACTAGTAAGTGCAGATGGTGATGTTTGATTAACTGTAATTGTCCAAATATTGCCTGTTGAGCTCTTTGTTTGAGTGTACACACCTGTTAAAGTAGCCAATTGAGTACCTGAAGTATCCCATTGTTTTACTGTGTACGTCATATTTGTGTTGAATTCAGCGTAAATAGAATCTACTTTAAACAGTGCAACTAATAATGGTGCCACATTTGTGCCAGATGATTGCCATTTCCCTTGTATACCAACTAGAGTTTCTGTTGGAGTTGTATTATTTGAATCATCATCTTTACTACAAGATGTAAAAGTAGTAGCGAATAGCGCAACAACACTTAAAAGTAAAATCGTTTTTTTCATATAAATTAGTTTTGTTTTTTTATAATAGTTGAATGTAGTAAGTATGTTTTTCAGTGTAGTATTATTCTAAAATTTAAATCAATATGACATATAAAATATAATTACTAATATTTATAATAATATATTAATTATCAGACATTTAATGTCAAATATTTAATTCAGACCTAAGCTTTATTATTAAATCAGGAACTTGATTTTGAAGCTGTTTTAATTGTTCAATAATTCTAATGCTTCGAACAGGGTCGTTCATTAATATTAATGCTGAAGATTTCATTAATTCTATGGCTTTATTTTCATCAATATCACCTTCCATGAATTCTGCTAATGAGATGTACCAACTCATTGTAGGTAGATAGTGAGCCTTAGTAGAGTATTGAAGTTCTTTTTCTTTTAATTTGTAACGTTTGGCGATATGCAATACTCTAGAAAAATTATTCAAGAGCACCAGACTTCTAAAATATGCTGCAAAAAACAAATGCCATCTTGTACTCATCACTTCCTTGAGATGCGATCCTAAATAATTCTCAGCAAATCGTGTAGCTTCTTTATAATTTTTTAAGTCAATTAAACAATGAACATAATGCGCCACAAAGCCTATCTTATTGTGCATATCTAAGGTGTTACGCATTACAGGAAAAGCATTCTTCATATGCAGCATTGCTTCTTGTGGCATTCCTAAACGAAGTAGCACTGAACTTAGATTGATTACATAAAATAAATAATCGTTAGTATGGTATTTTAAACTCAAATAACCAAAATACCTAGCTTTGTCTAATTCTCCTGTTTTAGAATGCAACAGCAATCTGTTTGCATAGTAATTAACTAATATTCGTCTACCTAAATATTTTTTATCTATTAATAGCTGTTCAACATTAGTTAAAAGTTTGGCCATCTTAATATATTCACCTTTGTTCATATAGTAAAACCACAAACGAACAGCTGCTGCATAACGATTTAATCCGTCTAAAAATTGGTTATTAAATATTTCTATTAAACTATTTTCAACACCAATGTCTGAGTAATTTGATAATCCGTAATCACTAATTATTTCTCCCGACAATTCGTGTAGAGTATTGTAAACACTTAAACTTTCATTGTAGTTATCCTGGTATTGGATGATCCATTGATTAATAATTACATAACTTTTCATCCGCATACGAATTAACAGATACTGACGAAAGTGTAACATCAATTCATAAAATCTTTGAAAATGATAGGATGTGTTATCAATATTTGATGCTGATTTTACTAGTTCTTTTTCTTCTTCATTGCTAATACTATCCGTTTGCACTTTTGCGTCAAACTGTTGAATTTTCAATAAAGATTTGTCAACATCTGCATCCTCTAATATTTCTTGAGCCCAGGATTTAAAGAATGAGTATTTTCTTTTGTCAATTTTTAAATCGAAATTAAGAGAGAAGGTAGAACCACTTTCAGTCTTTTTTAATTGATTCAAAATGTAATTAAGATCTTTATCCTTAAAGGCTGCTTTTTGTTGAATATAAGCCTTTTCTATAGGAAGTAAGTCTTCACAAAATTTAGTAAATATTGATAACTTGGGTTTCATTTAATATGCGTACAAGTTAATAATATTAAGCTTGTGTACCTATTTTTTTTAGTGCTACTTTATCAATTTTTCCAGTATCCGTTTTAGGTATTTCAGAAATATTTACAAAAAATTTAGGTATTTTATACTTTGCTAATCGACTTAAGCAAAAGTTATACAGTTCGTTTTTGTCAATTTTTTCACCGTCAACACTTGAATAAAATGCCATACCAACTTCACCCCATTTTTCATCTTTTACTCCGATTACGCCAATTTCGTTTATCTGAGGGTGATCTCTGAGTTCTCGTTCTATTTCAGCTGGATACACATTTTCTCCTCCAGAAATGTACATGTTTTTTATGCGATCTACAATGTATAAATATCCATCCTCATCCATTTTCATTACATCTCCAGTTCTAAACCAACCATCTGTAAAAGAATTATTTGTAGCATTTAAATTATTCCAATAACCAGGAGTAACTACATCACCTTTAAGCCATAATTCCCCAGATTCTCCCTGTTTACATTCTGTTAAATTTTCACTCATTAATTTATAATCAACATAAAAATTTACGAACCCTATTGAACCCCTTTTTCTTAAAGCATCCGCTTCAGGTAATGAAGTTATATTTGGACCTGCTTCAGTTAGTCCGTATCCTTGACGAATTGGAACATTTTTCTCTGCCCAAGTTTCTATTAAAGAAATTGGGAGAGCCTCCCCACCCACTATGTAAAATCTTAATTTAGGAAAGCTTGCTGAAATAAATCTATCTTGTTCGACCAACATCTTCGTCATAGTTGGAACAGTCATAAACAAGTTTATTTCTTTTTCCATCAAGCAGTCTAGCGCCTTATCAGCTTCAAACTTCGGCATAATGTATATGGTACCCCCAACAAATAATAAAGGTGTAGCGAGTACATTCCATCCACCTGTATGGAATGTTGGAGTACAAAGCAAGGTGCTATCGTTTCCATTGAGTTGTAATCGCAGCATAGTATTAATGCTATTCCATAACATCATTTTATGAGTATATATAGCTCCTTTAGGAAATCCAGTTGTACCGCTTGTATATAAAATAAAAACAGGATCATCTATGTTTACTTCTGCTTTATTTACATTACCTGCATACTCCATCATTTTATCATTAATACTATCGAATTCGAAATGATTAACATCTAGATGAAATGCTTGTTGATTAAATTTATTATCATAAATTAAAATCGACAAACTACTGTCATCTATTATAAAATCGAGCTCTTTATTAGTTAGTCTATAATTTAATGGAACTAGTATTAGTCCGGTTTTTTGCACTGCAGAAAACAAGACGAAGGTGTTGATATTGAATTCAGACAATAGTCCAACCCTATCTCCTTTTTTAAGCTGTAATATGTTAAGAAGATAATAGGCTAAGGCATTTGCGCGTTTATTTAAATCGAGATAGTTTATAGATTTATTGGAATCTAATTCTTCTAAGGCTAATTTCATTGGAGAATAAATACTCCACTTTTCTATCCAATCGGTATTCATTTTTTAATGGATAATTTGTTTATAACAGATAGTATAATTACAATACTTGCTGAACTTAAAATAGCAATACTTGCAGGTATTGCAGGGTTTTTAACTGGTAATTGCATATATGGACCTATTTCAAAATAATATATTGAAAAATGGATTAGCAATGCAGAAACTGCAGCTATAAAAATAATTTTAGATGAAGTTTTTGGGAAGAATAAACCACAAAAAACAGGTATTACAGCAGATGCAAAAAACGCATAAACTCCATTCTGGGCAAGCATAGCTACACTAAAATTCGGACTATTTAATTGCTTATAACTCCATATGGCTGTAATTAAACCCATTGCAACAATAATTAATTTATGAAACCAAAACCATTGTTTTTCCGATAAATTTTTAATGTTCGGTTGAAATATATCGGATACAAATGTGGTTGATAAAGATTGAATTAATCCCTCTAATGTTGAAATACCTGCGGATATCAATCCTAATACAACTAATAGCCCAACATACACAGGAAAACGTTGTACTACAAATTTCGACATGATAGTATCTGTACTGATTTTTGCGCCATTAAATGTAAGATCTGGAAATTGGAAACGAGCGTAAAAGCCAGCGAACACTACCATAAAAAACAACAACTGCACTACTACTGCGTAGAATAAATATTTATTTACATCCGATTCCTTTTTCAACAACATCGATTTAGTAATGATGTGCGGTTGGCAAACAACCGCAAAACCGATTACACATTGTGCAATTATAATTTCAAAATAGTCTCTGAATAAAGGGCTATCCGGTCGAATTGATTTGGTGAGTAAAGGGTCTATTTCATTTAATTTCTGAACAAAACCATGCACACCATTACTAAAATGTTCGTTGCCAGATGTTAGAATAATAACAGCAACTATTACCATTATAATAGCTTGTATGGTATTGGTATAAACTAATGCATTAGCACCTCCGAACATCATATACCCAAATACAAAAAGTACAATAAACCATAATACAAATTGAGGTGCTAGATTAAGAGAAGCTCCAATAATTTGACTTAGGCCAACACATATGAGTACTAAAAAAGTAAGGAGCAATAAAGAGGTATAAGCGAACCAATTTTTAAGTGCTTTACTTTGAAAACGATTTCCAATCCATTGAGGTAATGTACTAGCATTGCTTGCACTACCATGGCTTCTAAACTTTTTACTTAGAACCACCAATGCAATTAAAGCCGATACAGGAAGGAACACACCATAACTCAGAAACGCACTCCAACCAAAAGTTGCAATAATGCCAGGGTTAATAATAAAAGTAGCTGCACTTGTCATGGCGGCGGCTACAGATAAGCCAACCATAGCTGGCGAAAAACTTATTGAACCAGTGGCGTAGTCGGCAACCGATTTAGTTTTTAGTGCTCCACGAATTACTACAATTAATACTGCTATCATATAGATAGCAAGCATTATAAGTGTTGCATTACTATACTGACTTACTTCGTTCTCCATAATACTTTTTAAGTAATTAATATCTCAATATTGCACCAGCAAACGACAATCCTCCACCAGAACCAATAAGAATTATTGGATCTCCTTTTTTAATTTTTTGTTCGCTCACAGCTCGATGTAATGCCATTGGTATAGCAGCTGATCCAGTATACCCAAAATGATGCATATTGGTAATACCTAAATCTCTTGAAACTCCTAATAAATCAAGTGTTTCTCGTATAGCATGAACATTTATTTGAGTAAGTACAAATTGTTTAATATCAGATACATCTAATTCGGCGCGACTAAGTAAAATATTCGAAATATCAACCCACATTTTAGGATTTAACTCTTTTGGAAATTTCTTTACAAATTGCAAAAGATGTTCCTTGTTATCTAGTACCTTTTGAGTTAATGGATGTTTAGTACCGCCAGCATAAATACCCATCCAATCGTGGTATTCACCTTTAGAAATTTGATAAGCAGCAATGAATCCACTATC
>CAZYBY010000137.1:0-8652 GCA_964645385.1 uncultured Sphingobacterium sp. | reverse complement strand
AGCAGTAGAAGAATGAATTGTAGCAGGTGGTGGTGTTGCATTTATTCGTGCGATTGCATCTGTAGATGGTGTTAAAGGCGATAACGAAGATGAAACAACTGGTATCCAAATTATAAAAAGAGCAATTGAAGAACCATTACGTCAAATTTGCCAAAACGCAGGTATCGAAGGTTCAATCGTTGTTCAAAAAGTAAAAGAAGGAAAAGCAGATTTCGGTTACAATGCTCGCAAAGATCAATATGAAAATATGATTGCAGCAGGTGTTATCGATCCTACTAAAGTATCTCGTGTAGCTTTAGAAAATGCAGCATCAATTGCATCTATGTTATTAACAACAGAATGCGTGTTAGCTGATGAACCAGAAGAAGCAGGAGCAGCTGGTGCTGGAATGCCTCCAATGGGCGGTGGAATGGGCGGAATGATGTAAGACTTAGTACTTAAGTATTGAGAAATTAGTATTGAGAAAGTCAATGCAGTCCTAATGGACTTAAAAACAAAAAGCCTCGAATTTCTTCGAGGCTTTTTTTGTTGAATCTTTTTGAATTATTCTTAAAGAATTTTTAATCACTGCATTTATGCAGGATTAAATAAAATCCCGCATAAATGCAGGTAATTGGTGGCACGACTTAAGTCGTGCCACCAATTACTAAATTCCAATAAGTTTTCAGTAAATTAGCTTAACTAAACCAATCTATATGACTCGCTCTTTGTTATTAATTATATTGCTCTGCATTGGCATTGCAGTGCAGTCAATTGCTCAAACTGGTTGTCCAAGTCCACTACCAACAGGTTATATAAAAGGACCAGATAGTAATACTACAGACGCTGATCAAACATTTCGATCTCTAGAGGTAAACCCTTTAAATCCGAATGTAGTATACGTTGGGTCCGAAGGAAATGGAGTGTTTAAAACAAGTGATGGTGGATTAACCTGGCAGTGGTTACGCAATGGATTAAAATACAACGTAGATCGTTATCCTGAAATTTGGGACATCGCCATTTCCGAACGAGACACAAATTTTATTTATATGGCGACTACAGATGCGCCTGGTCCTACACAAGGTTTTTATCCTAGTGCAATGGCAGGAATGTATAGAAGTGTGAATAATGGCAATTTTTGGCGTCAATCTAATTGTGGTTTAGACAATGCAAAAGCTGGTTTGGTATGGATTTCTGGAAGTACAAAAGATACAATATTTTGTACCGTTGAAGGTGGGCACCCTTCTTTTACAAATCCTCCACAAGATTACTATATGGGTGGTATTTACTACTCAACAGATTCTGCCGAACATTGGACCAAAGCTCAAACACCTATTGAAGCAGATAGTATGGGATACATGCGCATTTTCTCACACCCTCAGTTTATGCTCACCGCCCTATTGAGCAAGCAAGGAAAGAAATCAGAAGGGTTTATAAAAAGTACTGACCACGGAAAAACTTGGCAATTTTTAACGAGTTCTTTAAATGGAATGATATTAGCTGAATTTGATGTTTCAGCGGATTTGCAAACCATTATTGCTGTACCACGCGATAGCTTCTTTATTTTTAAAAGTATAAATCAAGGTTTAAGCTGGACTCGAATAGATTTGCCAGTAAGTGGAATGGTAAAGTTTTTTCCTAATAATAATGATACTGCTTTCTTCGCAGTGGGTAGTAGTTTATACAAAACCACAGCAGGATTTAACAATTCATTTTTAGGAGCAGCAGAATATTCGCTCGTAGGAAATTTTAATAATTACATTGAAAATGTTTGCTTCTCAAAATCTAATCCTAACATCGTTTATTTAGTAACTCGTCACTTACGTGTATTTAAAAGTATCGACCATGGAAACACGTTTACGTATATGGTCAATTTACGCGACTTTATAGAAGCGAACGCACACTTGGGATTCAATGAAAAAAACAACTCAAAAGATTTCTTAATTTTCCCGAACCCAGCTAATAAAGAATTACATATTTTAAATTTGAAAAACACAAAAGCTATAAATGTAAGTTTATATAGCATACAAGGAGAACTTTTGATTAACCAATCGATCTCTGAAACTGAGTATACATTGAACACATATAGATTGCCTTCAGGAATTTACTTTCTAAAAGTTGAAACGGAGAAGAAAAGTTATGTTGAGAAGGTGGTGTTGGAAAATTAGAAGCTATAATATAGATAATAGTGAAAAATGGTAAATTGACAATTACTCTATCACTATCTTCTGCATTCCAATAAAATTATCTGCTTTTAGTTCTACAATATAAATTCCTTTATTAAATGAGCTTACATCTATTTGCTCTTCAAAGCTTTCTAGTTTTTTTTCGCAAACAACTTGCCCTAATGCATTAATTATTTTTATTTGAATTGTTAATGTTTGCTTAAGGTTCGATTTAAAACTTATCGTACTACTTGTTGGATTCGGATAAGCGTAAAAATAATTCGGCTCTACAAGTGTTTGTTCTATTTCTGTTATTGGACAGGTACCTGGCATAATGCAACCGAGGCTGTCGGCGTGAAGGAAAAGTAGATCTTGATCATATCCACCATTATAAGGAAACGAAGAATCCGAAACAGTATAATTTCCTACACCAAGAATACTATTGTCATTTGCAATAGTTATATCAGATAAATAGACATCAATAATTTCATCATATGTTTTATTACTAGGCAATTCGTATTGCCTGTCCCAAAGCATCTTGCCGTTTTTATCTAAACATATCAACGATGCTTTAGAATCAAAAACATGTGTATTCCCTCTAACATCAATTTGGCCTGCTAATAAAATATTGCCGTTAGTAAATTCATCAACATCTAAAGAATATTGGTATTCATATAAACTAATCATTTTTTTCCAAAGCACTTGTCCTGACTCATTTACCTTAATAATAAAAATGAAATCCGTGACTTTTGGGTCAAGGTGGAAATACGAGAAATAATAACCCATTAATAAATAATTTCCATCTCGTAGTCTGATTATTCTGTTGATATTAGAATAATCATCGTTACCGTAATATTTTCTCTCCCAAAGAAATTTTCCATTACTATCAATTTTAAACAATAATGCATGTTGAGAGGTATCTGATGTTTTAATATAATCTCCGGTGCCTATCAAAAAACCTTTGTCTGTAGTCTGAACAACTGCATCAACATACCCCATAATCCTTGGAAGAGTAATATCTGAACCATCACTAAAGTAATAAACACTATCCCAAGTTGTAGCAAAATCTTTATTTAACTTTACTACTCTAATTCCAGTAAGCGCCGTAAATGAACCATTTGTATCACTTAGAGAGCAAACAAAAATAAAACTACTATCAGCAAATTGAACTACTGAACTGATTTCTGAAACATCTTTTCTAAATGGGTATTTTTTAATGAAAAGTGTATCTCCATTTTCTGTATATCTTATTAAACATCCCGGGATACCTGCTAATTTATTTTTTAGTGATTTAGAATCATAATATAATCCATAACATAAATAGCCACCCTGTAGTAACTTAACAATTCCTCGACTCCTAAAACTACTATTGTTTAGTATAAATGATTTATCTAAATTAAGATTGTTCGTTGAATCTAACTTATTGAAATGTGTTTTTAAAACATATTTACCATAAGCATCACTTGTATCTTGTAAATAAGTTGAGCTTACTATGGTTATATCTTTCGTTTGCTTATTTACATAAGCATTTCTAATCATATTAAAACCGGTATCCAAATCCAAACTCCTCAAATAATAATTCTGTGCCGAGAGATCGGCGCAGTATAGTATTAAAAAGAATAGAAATATTATTTTTTTCATGTTGGATTATTCTATTATTATTTTTTCCTTTCCTAAATATTCTCCAACGCTGAACTCTACAATATAAATTCCTTTATTAAATGAGCTTACATCTATTTGCTCTTCAAAGCTTTTTAGTTTTTTTTCGCAAACAGCTTGCCCTAATGCATTAATTATTTTTATTTGAATTGTTAATGTTTGCTTAAGGTTCGATTTAAAACTTATCGTACTACTTGTTGGATTCGGATAAGCGTAAAAATAATTCGGCTCTACAAGTGTTTGTTCTATTTCTGTAATTGGACAGGTACCTGGCATAATGCAACCGAGGCTATCGGCATGGAGGAAAAGTAGATCCTGGTTACTTCCATTATTATACGGAAAGGAACTATCTGTTGTTGATATATTGCCTGCTGCCATTATACTATTGTCATCTGCAATTTCAACTTCAGTAAAGTCAGCATTGTATATTTCATCATATGCATTATTAATCGGCAAATAATATTGTCGACTCCAAATAATATTCCCGTTTTTATTTAGGCAAATTAGGGCAGCTTTGGGGTCATAACCTTTATTAATATTAACGATATCAGATTGACCTACTAATAATATATTCCCATTGTAAAATTCATCAACATCTGTTATGTATTGATTAGCAAGAACGGAAATTAATTTTTTCCAAAGCACTTGTCCTTGTTCATTCATTTTTATTGCGATGATATGCAATTCTACTTTTGGATCAATATTGTAATTTGAATGCAATCTACCTATTAATAGATAATTACCATCTTTTAATTTTGTTATTCGATGTATAACTGAAAAATCATATTTGTTACTATAAAACGTTTTTTCCCACAAAAATTTTCCATTGCCATCTACTTTAAAAACTAGTGCGCGATACATTGAATCAGCGCTCGCAATATATTTTGTAGTTCCAATGAGAAAACCCTTATCGGAAGTTTGACAAATTGCATCAACATAATCCATTGGTCTAGGATTACTTTGATTATTAGAATACCCATAATAATAAGTACTATCCCAAGTAATACCAAAATTGATATTTAATTTCACTACCCTTATTCCTGAAAATGTGTTTAATTTATCATTTAAAATACTTACAAAAACAAAACTACTATCATTAAGTTGTCGAAATGAACTTATTATAGAAAAACTGGTTCCATAAGGAAATTTCTTAGTAAAAACAGTATCTCCATTATCGTTGTATTTTACAATACATCCTTGAATACCACTTGTACCTATAGATAAAGTTTTAGAATCGTAATACAAGCCATATCCAATATAACCACCTTGATACAATTTTACTGTTCCACGAACAAAAATACTACTGTTTTTTAAAGTAAATGATTTATCTAATTTCTTGTTATTAAGAGAATCAAACTTGATAAAATGTGTTTTAAGTATATACTTATTAAACGAATCTGGCTTATCTAAAAGGTAGGTGGAACAAATCATAGTGCATTCTTTGTTTGATTTATTAAAATATGGAGAACACGTAATATTTGATCCAGTATCCAAATCCAAACTCCTCAAATAATAATTCTGCGCCGAGAGATTGGCGCAGTATAGTATTAAAAAGAATAGAAATATTATTTTTTTCATGTTGGATTATTCGATTATGAATTTACGTGATATAGTTGAGTTTTCAAGTTCTAGTTTAGCATAATATATTCCTGATGGTAAGTTTTGTATATTTATACTACTTGATTTATCGTTAACTTGAGAAGAATATACTAATGCACCAATCATGTTATAGATTTTTAGTCCTTTAATATTTTCAATTCTACTCGTTATATTAATACTTTCTTTAACTGGGTTTGGATACAATTGAATGTCGTCGTTAATTAGTTCTTCGTTTTGAGCAAGTCGATTGCCTAATTCCATTTCGAATGGATTATGATCGTACTCGTATCCGTAAATCTGATACAATAATCCTTCAGCCATATAGCTAGCAGTAGTAGTATCATTCTGAGCTAAATTATTTAGTTGAAGTACTTCTTCACCTGTTAATTCATTGATGTTTCTTCCCTCGATTTGAGCTTCCTTCAGCAAATTAATTAAATTAACAAAACTACTTCCTTCTTCCGTTTCAGATTGCTGAATAAGATTTAGTTTTTCTTCCAATGGAATGTATTTTTCTTCCGTTAAATAAGTGCTCGCCAGTAATTTTGCAGCTTCTAAATCAGTAGCCGAAATGCTATCTAAATAACTTAGGTAAACATCATATCCTCCTTCCATGCTTAATAATTCATTCGCCATTTCAGATTTCAGAACTACAACTTCATGAAAATCCCCATGTGCTGTTGCAGAGTTAATACGTTGAACATAATTATCCTTCGTGCAAACTGGTGGGCAAGGGTTTGAATTGTATTCTACACAAAAACTATTATTTGTAGAATTATCTACTAATACTATGCTAGACCTACAGAATGGAAAATCAAAGACTTTACCACCAAAATAATATTTAAATAATGAGCTTGATTTGATATGGTTTAAATTATTACTTGATTGATTACAATCATCAATAAAAGAATTACCAGCGGAATAATTCTTCGACCCTTGCGTCCCAATTTTGCCATTAGGTACAACTATGGAATAATTTTGATTTAGATAGGTATTGCAATTAATTTGTATTCCTTCATTTAGCGCTTCGGATTGTGTACCCGTATATAAACCAACTAAGTTGTTGTTTTTTGCAAAACCAACTCGGTCGTTTTTAAGTAAGATTCCATACTTTTTACCAGAAGATAATCCGTTAATGGAATTATTATAAATTTCAAAGTTTCTACACCCTCTGGTAACTATTCCTTGAGTAATTAACTTAGCAGTAGTATTCGGAATATAGATTACATTTTCACTAACATTTAATTTTGTACTGTTCGCGTCTATAGCCACTTGGCAATTCACAAAATTATTTTTTATAATGCTGGTCGTTTTACAAGGTGAATTATCGGCGTTGCTAAGTACTCCAACAGTAAGACCTCTGAATCCTTTTACGGCAACACTTTGCAAAATTTCTATGTTAGAATGAATTAGTTTAACTCCGGTTCCTCGGTATTGTACTGGCGGAGTGAAATACAAATTCTTAAAATCGTTATTATTAAATAAAACATTAAAAGTATTGTTCATGTAAACAAAATGACTTATTCCCAATCTAAACGATATTCCTTCGTCTGTCGTCATAGTATAACGCGCATCTCGCATTGGAGCATTACAAATAAATGTATTATTAATGATATCTGATAAGTTGCTATACTTATTACAATCGGAACATGGTATTGGTACTGGATTAGGATCTGGTGAAATTGATAATCTATTACCACAAGCCTTATATGGCCACATATTGATGGACGTATAGTTATTTCTAAAAGTAGAATTTAATATATTGATATACCCACCATTGAAGTTATTATCTATTTCAAAGAAACCTAAGCCAAGTTTCTTTGTTACCGAAATTGCTTCATCCGCATTTTCAATAATTGAATAATCCATTTTTAGAATACCGGTTTTGCCTTCTAACCCATAAACATCATCTTGATCTTTATTATCTCCACTTCCCCATACTTCAATACCTTCCCAAACATATCCACCACAAGTTGTAGTAGTAATAGTTGAGTTGTTTAGAGAAAGTTTCGCACCTCGTTCAATTACAATCTTTGCATCTTTGCCCATCTCCAATCGAACGGAATTAAGTTGCAAATAATCCCCTGGATATAAATGAAGTTCTTTTTTAACACTAATAGTAGTATTAGAATAAGTGTTTACTCCAGATGGTTTCCATAAAGTGTGAGTAAAATTAAAATTATCTAAACAACAAGTAACAGGATCGGTTAAATGTACGGTCAGTGTTTTCTGGAATTCACATGGGGAACTAATTGCTCTTAAGGTTACTACATAATCACCACCCGAAGTATAGGTATGTTGAGTATATAAATCTCTTGAAGTTGTTCCATCACCGAAATCAAATTCTAATGCTTCTGAACCTGGGATCGGATAACCATCAATATCATATGCGTCTATACAGTTTGCTGATGCCTGAAAATTCACAATAGATTTATCACAATCTGTTTGTGAGACTATTGAAAATGTAAAATCTATTGATGCATCAACCACTGGATATACATAAAAAGAATATCGAATAATAGAAGGAGAGCTGACTAAGCGAATACTCACTAAATATTTTCCAGTTTTACAATATTGATGCATCACAAACTTATCCTTGGATGTGGTTTCATTCGTACCATCGCCCCAATTCCAAATAGTTTCGAGATCACATTCTTTTTTGAATTTGTAACTTACACACCCAAAACTATCAACTACCTTACAGGTATAGTTATTACAAAGTTGAACAGTTGGTATTGATTTTTGAGCATTACTATATTCTATCGAAAAAAATAATAATGCAAAGAATAACAAGAGCTTTAGTTTCATATTATTTGAATTAAGTTTTTAAAAAATTTAATTCACGAAAACTAAATGTAATATCAATTATAAGCTAATCATCTCGCGACTAACTTATGAAATGACAAATAAATATTGATTGGAATATAAATATATTGACAGCTTGTTTGTCACTCTAAAAATAATTTCACTATTCCTTATTAAATAAAAAAACCCCTCTCTCTCGAGAAGGGTTCTTATATTTTCGAGGCGATAAATCGCGCCACACTGTATTCTTCAATCTTACTTTGCGATCTATGCCTGCTCTGTGCCTTCGCGCACTACCAAACCTTCAATCTTTCCGCTTCTGGTCTCCACATCTTATCTCCCTCTTTCACTCCAAATGCTTTATAGAATTCTGGCATATTACTTAATGGTCCATTTGCTCTATACTGTCCTGGTGAATGTGGATCAGTTACGATTCTTTGCATTA
>CAZYBY010000136.1:0-9479 GCA_964645385.1 uncultured Sphingobacterium sp. | reverse complement strand
TCTCCTCCAAATGGATCGTCGGGATTGAATTTACCTTCGAACTCTTTGAATATTTCTTTATAAGTTTTATTCATGATGTTCGCCAACACGTTCAATCGACCACGATGTGCCATGCCGATAACAAATTCCTTAATTCCTAATTCAGCACCTTTCTCGATAACTGCATCCATAGCAGGAATAAGTGTTTCAGCACCTTCAAGTGAAAATCTTTTTTGTCC
The DNA here is from genome assembly GCA_964645385.1 of uncultured Sphingobacterium sp. Classification (GTDB taxonomy): domain Bacteria; phylum Bacteroidota; class Bacteroidia; order Sphingobacteriales; family Sphingobacteriaceae; genus CAJBVG01. The sequence continues at coordinate 9,261 of CAZYBY010000136.1, read as the reverse complement.
TAAAAACTTAGTCCCTAGGAAATTTTCAAAAATTACCGCTTGATTTAATTTACTAAGAATTTGTTTCTTTTCTTCTCTAGTAAAGTTAGGAGTATTTCTATTTTTCTCTAAACGATTTAAAAACCATTTTATACGTTCAGGGTGACGAATAAACATAAATTCAACCCCAATAGATTCGCAATATGTTTGCTCTACAAGGTTGATAATATCTCTAAGCTTAGCCGGACCAAGACCCACTTCAACACCTGCATTAAACACAGTATCCAAATCAGCATCCGATAAACCCCACTGAGAAATTTCTTTTCCTGGATAGTATTTTCTACGTTCACGAACAGGGTTCGTTTTAGTGAAAAGATGACCCCTATTACGGTATCCATGAATTAAATTAAGCACTCCAATTTCTTTCATGAAATGCTCAGGAGTTTCCATCGTTACGTTTGATGCTTCTCCACTTCTACCAAGTTCAAATCCTTCGAAGAATTTCTGCCAACCAAAATCCACTGATTCAGGATCTTGCTTGTAAGATTCGTATAATGACTCCACATAAGCTGCAGAGTTAGAGTTCAAGTATGTTAATTTGTCCATAATATTAAAAACATTGCAAAATTACATTATTTATAGACCTTTTAAAGGTTTTTTTAGAAGTATTTGCTAAATAAGTATAGAAGATTTAAGACCTAAATATTAGGCTTTTAGACATTTTCGAAATTCAATTCGTTCAAAAAAGATAATAAATCGGGCACATCCCGCAAAATGCTAATGTTTTGGCAAGCTGAAATATGATCGTTTTGTATCATTCCTCCTGCCAATAAGATCTTATTATCAGGGAATTGCTCCTTAAATTTCTGAATAATCAAATTAACTTCTTCTTCAGAAATAGAATTTGTAAGAATAGTAAAGATATAATCTGGCTGATAAGCTTTTAATACGTCTTTAACATAATTTATAGAAAGGCTTTGCCCCAAGTAAAGTACTTCGTGGCCATGGCTTTTAATGATATAGTAGGCAAATAATAATGCAATTTCATGGAATTCTCCATCTGGGAGGAACAATAAGAATTTCTTAGGGTCTTCTATTTTAGAACTCTTAATACCATCGATAGCCACTGTAAGGCGCTGCTTTATTAAAGAAGAGGCGAAATGTTCTTGAGCAGGATTGATAGTCCCGGTTTGCCAAAGTATTCCAATATTTTTCAGAAATGGATATATAACTTGCAGAACAGTTTGTTCTAAGCCTATTTTCTTAATGCAATAACTTAAAGATTTTTTAAATTCCTTTTCGTTGAAGCTAATTGCATGATTACTTAAAGATTGGATATAACAAGAGTGGTTATTTTCGATTTTTGTAATCTCTTGAATCTTTTGAGACATTTCCTCTGCCGACATTTTGGCTATTTCGGAAATTTTATATCCATTATCATTTAATGTAGATACATTAAGGAGCAATCTGAGATCATCATCGTTGTAATACCTAATATTCGTATCCGTACGCTTAGTCTGAATGAAATTATATCGCTGTTCCCATATTCTAATGGTGTGCGACTTAACTCCAGTAATCGTTTCAATATCCTTTATAGAAAACCTGTTCATTTCAGATGCATAACAACAAGCAAGTATTTTAGTTTTGTTGAATCCCGCAAAATTAGCATTTATTAAACGAGTTGGTGTTCGTATGCATATTTGATTAATCCAACAATGCTTTTAGTATTTGTTTTTCTGAAGATGTTTTTTCGATGTGTTTCAACCGTTCTTTCGCTGATAAATAGCTCATTAGCTATTTGAGAGTTACTATATTCTTTGGAGATTAATTTTAATATTTCTCGTTCTCTTATAGTTAAATTAATCTGATTTTGTTTTTCATCCGATTTCTCTGGTTCATTCATCATTCTCATCATTTCATTCGTTACTTCATCCCCAAAGTATAATCCACCTGCCGCAATTTTAGTCAATGCACTAACCAACTCTTCTTTCCCAGTATTCTTTAAAATATAGCCTGAAACTCCAGCATCTACCATTTCTCTTATGGTTTGTCGCTCCGAAAACATTGACAAAGCTATTATTTTTGATTTCGGGAAATCTGAATGAATTTTTTGAGCTAAAGTAATACCATCCATCTCTGGCATATTAATGTCGGTAAGTACTATGTCTATTTCATTCTCTTTTAAAATAGATAATGCTTGGGTACCATTATGCGCTTCCGCTATAATCTCAAATTGATTTTCATCCTGTAATAAAGCTCGAATACCATCGAGTAACATCTGATGATCATCAACGATCAACAGTCGAGTTTTAGAGAGCATAGGTTTAGGTTAAGTGTAATAGCTAAAATAGAGAATATGTTATGAATTACAAAAAATCTATTTATGGTATTATACTCGACGACAACTCTAACAAACTGATCTCAGCTAATTTATACTGATATAACGCATTTGTGAAGCGAGCATTCGATTCTATGTAGGCTCTTTGAGCTTCTCTGAGTTGTAAAGATGAAATTCCTCCTAATTTATATTTCTCAACACTGATATCGATGTTGCGTTTCGCTACTACTTGATTTTCTTTTTCTATATTCAATAATTGTAAATTATTTTGATAGCTATTTAGCAATGCACTCCAATTTGCGTCAACAGCTAACTTCGCTTGTTCATAACTATAACTTGCTGATTGAGCTTGTAGCTTTGCAATTTTTTCTTTTTTACTTTGAAGCAATCCATTGAAAATATTAACACTCGCAGAGATCCCATAGTTCAATCCTTGAGATCTATTCTCTGTAAAAAAACCTGCTTGTGCATTTTGATTCGAATAGTTATAGCCTGAATTCAAACGTAATGTGGGGTATCTATCCGCTGAAACTTCACGTACATTCAATTCTGCAATTCTTTGTTGGCTTTTCGCTAATAGAAGATTTGGATTTTGAGCCAAAACTTTTTGATATAATTCTTCTGCATTTATTTTTTGATCAGTAGAAATTGAATCGGTTAACACTAGATCGTTGCCAACAGGTAAAATCAATAATTCATTTAATCTGATTTTTAAATTTTTCAAACTTTCTTGTTGACGAATCAAAGAACTTAGATCTGAATTATAATCTACTTTTGCATTTAACAATTCTAAAGTCGAACCTGCACCAACTTGGTTTTTATTTTCAGCTATTTCAACTCTCTTTTTAGAAACTGCGAGTGCATCTTCACTCACTTTCAATTGAGCTTGAGAAGCAACTATTGCATAATAATTTATGACTATATCCGCCAAAACCCCTTGAATCATTGCTCTCGCATTAACTTCACCCATTTGCTCTAATTCTTTTACTCGTTCATACGAAGCAAACATTTTTAGTCCATCGAACAATACCCACGATAATTGTAGTCCTGCGTTTTGTTGCGATGATTTTGCATCTGCTCGTTCTTGAATTACTCCAGTAACAAATACCTGTCGAGTATCAACTGTACTTTTATTTAAACTAGCGGTTGCATCAATTTTTGGTAACAAAGTAGAGATTGCGGCTTCTTTATTTTTGCTTGAAATCTCTTGACTATTATTCGCAATCTGAATAGAATAATTATTTTGAAGTCCAATTTCTACCGCACGTTTTAAACTAATCAATTCCTGTGCTTCGGATAAGAATGGAGTTGAAACAGCAATTATTACAGTTAAAATATATATTCGAAAGTTTTTCATGTTAATTCTCTAAAGCCTTGTAATCATTAGTATCTAAGGTTTTTGTTCTCGACATTAATGCATATACAGCAGGTACAACGTATAAAGTTAAGATTAAAGAAAATATCGTTCCGCCAACAATAACAATACCCATCCCCACTCTACTTTTCGCTGCTGCTCCAAGTGATAAAGCAATAGGAAGTGCCCCAAGTGCAATGGCTAAACTTGTCATTAAAATCGGACGTAAGCGAGCTGCAGAAGCTTCACGAATAGCCTGAGCTTTCGTCATTCCTGTTAACTTTAATTGATTTGCGAATTCTACAATTAGAATACCATTCTTAGTTACCAATCCGATCAACATTATTATTCCAATCTGACTAAATATGTTTAAGGTCTGATCGAAAATCCATAATGACAATAATGCTCCTGCAATAGCTAATGGAACGGTAATCATAATTATAAATGGATCGATGAAACTTTCAAATTGAGCTGATAGAATTAAATAGATAAGTAATAATGAAAGTAAAAATGCAAATAATATGTTTGAAGAGCTTTCGGCAAAATCTCTAGAAGCCCCTGTTAATGCAGTTGAGAAAGAATCGTCTAAAACTTCTTTCGAAATTTTATCCATCGTTTTAATACCATCACCAATTGTTTTTCCTGGAGCTAAAGCAGCAGAAACAGTGGCCGACATAAATCGATTGTTATGGTACAACTGTGGAGGACTACTTTGTTCACTTACAGAAACAACATTATCTAATTGTATTAGTTCTCCTTTATTATTTCTAACGAAAATAGATTTTAAGTCGATTGGCTCATCTCTATTTGCTCTATCGAACTGCCCAACTACGGAGTATTGTTTACCATTCATAGTGAAATAAGAGAATCGTTGTCCGCTAAGTGCAAGCTGTAAAGTTTGTGCAATATCAATTATTGAAATTCCTAAGCTCTTTGCCTTTTCACGTTCAATAGATACTGCTAATTCAGGCTTGTTAAATTTAAGATCCACATCAACCATTGTGAATGTAGGATCTTGCGAAGCCTTCTCCATAAACTTAGGTAAATATTCTCTTAACTTTTCAAAATTTGGAGCTTGTAATACATACTGCACAGGCAATCCTCCTCTTCTACCACCAGATGAAATTGTTTGTTGTTGAATAACGAAAGTTTTCGCTTCGGGATATCTTTTCGTCATTCTAGATAATGCATTCGCAATATCTGCTTGAGAACGCTTTCTTTCATTGGGTTCAGAAATTCTTAATCGAACGAAACCAGTATTTGCAGCACCCGACCCAGTAAATCCTGGAGAAGTAACTGTTAGTCCAATTTTCTTTTCAGGAATTGAATCATTCAACAACTTTGTTAATTTCAAAATGAAATAATCTGTGTATTCGAACGAAGCACCTTCAGGTGCAGTTATCTGCATTTGCAATGCACTACGATCGTCTAATGGTGCAAGTTCAGATTGCAAGTTCTTTCCAAAAAACCATATCATTCCAAAACAGAAAACGATTACTGGCAAGGCAATCCATTTACGATTTAAGAATTTATTTAAACTTGATGAATACGAGTTAACCATACTTACAAAGAATGGTTCCGACCAATTGTAGAATTTACTTTTCTTATGCCCGCTTCGCATAAGTTTCGCATTCAACATTGGTGTTAAGGTTAAGGAAACGAATGCAGATATTAATACGGCTGAGGCTATCACCACACCGAACTCTCTGAATAACCTACCGACAAATCCTTCTAGGAAAATGATTGGCAAGAATACTGCAGCAAGTGTAATTGAAATTGAAATAACAGCCATGAAAATTTCATTCGAACCTTTTATAGCTGCTTCAAGTGGAGATAATCCTTCTTCTACTTTCTTGAAAATATTTTCGGTAACAACAATACCATCATCTACTACCAATCCTGTTGCGAGTACAATAGCTAATAGTGTTAACACGTTCACCGAAAACCCCATCATGTACATAATGAAAAATGTACCTATTAAGGAAACTGGAATATCTATCAAGGGGCGAACTGCTATACTCCAATCGCGGAAAAACAAATAGATAATTAAAATTACCAGTAATAAAGACAGAATTAGTGTTTCAGCTACTTCATTTACTGATTGTCTGATGAAAGTTGTATTATCTAATGCAATGTTCAATCGATAATCTTTTGGTAATTCTTTTTCGATTTGATCGTAGCGCTTATAAAACTCTTTCGCAATGTCTAAATAATTTGCACCTGGCTGAGGAACTAAAGCCATCCCAATCATTGGCACACCTGATTCACGTAAAATGGTTTCTTCATTTTCAGGACCGATATTCGCATAACCAATATCCATCAAACGAATCATTTTATCACCATCAGTTTTAATAATTAAATTATTGAAATCGGATTCAGTAACTAAATTACCTGAAGTCTTAACCGTAAGCTCTGTGGTATTTCCAGCGATTTTACCAGAAGGTAGTTCAATATTCTCACGATCTAAGGCAGTCTTTACATCTAAGGGCGTTAAACGATATGAAGATAATTTTAGAGGATCTAGCCAAATACGCATTGCATATCTTTTTTGACCCCATATTTGAATACTACTTACGCCTGGAATTGTTTGCAATCGTTGAGCAATTACATTCTCACCATAATCGCTAACTTCTAATTGAGAACGAGTATCACTTTGAAGTGTCATAGACAAAATAGCATCCGCATTTGCATCTGCCTTTGCCACAACAGGTAAGCCATTAATATCTTTTGGTAAATTACTTACAGCTTGAGAAACCTTATCTCTAACATCATTCGCGGCTTCATCAATATCCTTACTTAAATTAAACTCAACTGTAATAACACTTGAGCCTTGATTACTAGATGATGAAATATTTTTTATCCCATCAATACTATTAATTGCTTTTTCTAAAGGCTCTGTAATTTGCGATTCAATAATATCAGCATTTGCTCCAGGATAAGAAGTTCTAACCGATACAATTGGAGGATCTATTGAAGGGAATTCACGAACTCCCAAAAACTTATAACCAATAAACCCAAAGAGAATGATTAACACATTCATTACAATGGTGAACACTGGTTTTTTTATACTGTGTGTCGATAAACTCATAGGTGTGTTTTAATTATTTTAGTTTTAAAGAAGATCCTTCTTTAATCGACATTATTCCTGAGGTAACTAAAGTATCTCCAGCTTTTAAACCTTCAGTAATTTGAACATAACGATCTGTACGAATACCAGTTTTTACAATAACCTCAGAAGCTTTGTTATTTTTAGCAATAAAAACTTTTTTACCTTTCAATATAGGTATTAAGGCTTCGTTCGGAACTAAAATAGCGTTTCGAATTTCACTCATTTCAAGCTCAACTTTACAAAATGTTCCAGCAATCAATGAACCATCATTTTTAGCAATCGCACGAATACTAAGTGTTCTAGTATTTTCATCAACCGAAGGTTCCATTGCATAAACCCTAGCTTTATATTTTGCAGAATTACCATCTGTACTGAAAACAATTTCAGCACTTGGCTTCATATGTGTTGCGTATTTTTCGGGAATAGAAAAAGTGATTTTTACTTGGTCATCTTTAACTAATTTACTGATTACTGTACTCGGACTAATATAATCTCCAACAGAAATCATGCGTAAACCTATATGCCCAGAGAAAGGAGCTTTAATTTCAGTTTTCGACAATTGAGCTTTTAATAATTCAACATCTGCTTTCATCGATTGAAGTTCAGTATTTACCACATCATACTCTTGTTGTGAAATAGCTTCTTTATTCAATAATACTTTTTGACGATATTCTTGTTCTTGTGCAAGTTTTAGGCGAGCATTCGCTCTGTTGTATTGAGCACGTAATTCTTCATCATTTATTTTCACTAATACCTCACCCTCACGAACAGAAGATCCTTCCTTAAAATATACTTTAATGATTTTGCCCGACATTTCCGGACGAAGATCTACCGATTCTTCAGCTTGAACAGTACCTGTAATTTGTATTACTTCTTTAATAGAAGTATCTTGAAGCACTATGTAATTGGCTACTTGAGGAGCATTCATACCCTTCATTGCATCAGGTTTTGATTGCTTCTTATCAGAAGAACAAGCTACTAATAAGGTAGCGGTTAATATCAAAAGGTTGATTTTCATCATTTTATTATAAGTCGATAGAATTTTCAAAGATAAGGTTATATGTTAGAACACAAATGCAAATAATGTGTTTTTAATAATATTTTAAAGTCAATTCGTATTATTGTAACTACTATAAAAATCTGATTTTATTAACTCTATGAGAAAACTAATAATACTATTACTAATGAGTGGAATAGCAAATACCGTGTTAGCGGATAAAACAATTTACAAACTATCGTTCCCTGAAGCACAGGCACACTATGTAAATGTTGAGATGGAAATACCAAGTGGCAAATCTGAGATTGCTGTAAAAATGCCAGTTTGGGCTCCTGGTTCATACTTAGTTAGAGAATTTGCTCGACATGTTGAAGGCTTTGAAGCTAATACAGCTTCAGGTTCTATTCATTTTTCTAAGACTGATAAAAATACTTGGTTAATTAATAATCCATCAAAAGGTGCAGTGACTGTAAAGTACAAAGTATATGCTTTTGAATTAACCGTACGTACAAGTTTTATTGATGAATCGCATGCATACTTAAATGGCAGTAATATATTTATGTATATTGATGGACAATTAAATCAAAAATCTGAAGTAATTATTTCTCCAAATTCAAACTGGACCAAAATTTCATGTTCATTGCCTACACATAAAGGTAATGCGTATCATCTATTAGCCGATAACTATGATATTTTAGCCGATTCACCTATAGAAATTGGGAATCATACCATTATTGAATTTACGGCACAAGGTGTAAAACATAGTGTAGCTATGGTAGGTCCAGGTAATTATGATGCAGAGAAAATCAAAAAAGATTTTACAAAAATTGTAGATGAAGCTACTTCTGTTTTCGGAACTCATCCTTGTTCAAATTATACGTTTATTGTACATAACGTACCAAGTGGTGGCGGTGGCTTAGAGCATTTGAATTCCACAACTGTTCAGGTACAACGTTTTGCATATTCTAATGAGTCGAGCTACCAATCATTCTTAGGATTAATTGCACATGAATATTTCCACTTATGGAATGTAAAACGATTAAGACCAATTGTGTTAGGCCCATTTGATTACAACAAAGAAAACTACACCACAATGCTATGGGTATCGGAAGGATTCACTGCATTCTATGATAATTGGATTGTTAGACGTGCAGGATTTAATTCACCTGATAAATATTTAGATTTAATAGCAAACGAATATTCTGCATTAACAAATTTAGCTGGGAATAAAGTACAATCTGTAGCCGATGCTAGCTTCGATGCATGGATTAAATACTATAGAAGAAATGAGAATTCAAATAATTCTCAAGTTTCTTATTACGACAAAGGTAGTGTTATCGCTTCTCTCCTAAACCTAATGATTATTGAACATTCGGAAGGAAAAGAAAATTTAGATAACTTAATGCGATATCTATATAAAGAATATTACGAAAAGAAAAATATAGGTTTTACTGACGATCAATTTAAACAAGCAGCAGAAAAAT
>CAZYBY010000135.1:0-2385 GCA_964645385.1 uncultured Sphingobacterium sp. | reverse complement strand
TTTCCCTAAAGATGTTTTACCAACCCCTGGAGGGCCCACTAAACAAAGTATTGGAGCTTTCATGTTGTGTTTTAATTTCAACACCGCTAGGTATTCTACAATTCTTTGTTTTACTTTTTCTAATCCAAAATGATCTTGATCTAAAACTTCTTGTGCAAATTTTAAATCGAAATTATCTTGAGTGTATTCATTCCATGGAAGCTCCAATAACAACTCCGCATAATTCATCAACACAGAATACTCTGCAGCTGCAGGATTCATACGTTGAAGTTTATCAAGCTCCTTGTTAAAAGTTTCAGCAACTTCTTTCGACCATTTTTTTTCTGCACCTCGTTGACGGAGGTTTTCAATTTCTAAATCAGGAGAATCACCGCCTAATTCTTCTTGAATTTGTTTTAATTGTTGATGTAAGAAATACTCACGTTGTTGCTTATCAATATCTACTCGTACTTTCGATTGGATTTGATTTTTCAACTCCAACATTTGAAGCTCTTTTGTAAGATGCTCCAAAACCATTTGCGCACGGACTTTTAAGTCGCCACTCTCCAACATTTTTTGTTTATCACCAACTTCAGCATTCATATTTGAGCTGATGAAATTGATTAAGAATGAAGGACTTTCTATATTCTTAATGGCGAAGCCAGCCTCAGAAGGAATATTCGGCGAAAGCTGAATAATTTGCATCGACATTTCTTTTAATGTCGCAAATACTGTTTCAAATTCCGTATCCATTACTAATTTCGCTTCTTCGAATTTAGTTACTCGAGCTTTAATGTATGGATCTTCTTGAACTAACTCTTCTAGATTGAAACGCTTTTTACCCTGAATAATAACAGTAGTATTACCATCTGGCATCTGAAGCATCTTTACGATGTAGGCTACTGTTCCAACTTTCTGTAAATCGTCGAAACTTGGGTCTTCTATATTGACATCTTTTTGAGATACAACACCAATAATCTTATTGCCTTTATACGCTTCCTTTATTAAACGGATTGATTTATCACGACCAACGGTAATAGGAATTACCACCCCTGGAAAAAGTACTGTATTGCGCAAAGGCAAAATTGACAGTATTTCAGGTGTTTCTTCTGAATTCATTACTTCTTCGTCTTCCGATGTCAGTAATGGGAAAAACTCAGTATCGTCGTTTATAAAGCTATTTTCTAAATTTTTAATGTTAAATGGGTCAAATATGCTCATATTTCTCTTCTTCTTCAATTAGTCAAAATGTCACACACTACACTCATAAATGAGCATAATAGGCTATCAATAGTATATGTTCAAGGGATATGCCAAAGAAGGCATTATTTGAGAATTATTTCCTGAAATTGGTTAGTAGCTTTGAAAATTAAGGTTTTACGATCAGCCTGATGAATAAAATTGAGGATGTTAATTTGGCCGTCGAATTCACGGATCAAACAATCGTTTTTTATCATCATACCTTTCGCAATAAATTTAGAAGGTATCTCGAAATAAATTTTTAATATATCTTTTTCTTGCTCTACCCCTACCATTTTAAGAGATAGTTTTTTCTCTTTCACTTTTACTACAAAACAACTTTCCAAATACTCTAAGGAAAACTTATCTATACCGGGCTGATCAATTCTAATGGGCTTTTGATAAATTTCCGATAAAGCTTTCTCCCAATCTTCCCAAAACACATTCATCACAATTTCATACGATTGAGTTTTATCGTTGTATTCCATTTGGGTAATGGAAGTGTAGAATTTGTGGGCATCGACACTACTTTGTGGAAGTAGCATTAAAAGCATTATTATAGAGACAAATATTTTTTTCATGTTTTGTACTATGTAAAATGTACTAAGTACATTTTATAACTTCCCTTGTTTCTCCAACTGCATTGGATTTGGTTCTCGACTTCTTTGTTGCTCTTTAAATAATTGAAATTGAGATTCGATAATTTTTGCAGGGAAATAATTGTTGTTCATATTAATGTCTGCTGTTTCTTGCAGTGGATCAATACTGAACTGTTTTACTTTCTTAGCAGTAACAATCATCTTCGATACTTTTTCATTATTCTTTCTCCAAATCTCAGCAGGAATGCGCATCATCTCTTTAGAACCATCTTCAAATTCCATTTCAATAATAATTGGCATAATTAATCCACCAACATTCTCGAAATCCAGGATGTAAAAATTCTTCGCATCAGCAACTTGTTTGCGTTCTACGTCGCTTAAAGATTCGTCGTATTTCTTGTACTTGTCTTTATCGTTATCTGTAATATTTAATGGATCGTAAGTATTATAGAAATCTAATAATTCAGGATATTTCTCTACTAAATATTGTTTGATATCTGTTTTGTTTCTTTGCTCTGAGATAGATGGTGTTTCTTTATCTCGAGCGGATTTTTTCTTCGTTTTTTCT
>CAZYBY010000134.1:0-3617 GCA_964645385.1 uncultured Sphingobacterium sp. | reverse complement strand
AGTGATAAAGTTAATGAACGATTTTATTGCAATAATAGCAACAACGAAACCTACAAGGTTTCCAATTCCTAATAAAAACCAATCGTTCGAAGAGAGTACAGTGCCTTCTTGGTAATAATCGAGCATTTTTTTACAAGTAGCTGCAAACATTGTTGGAACAGCTAAGAAGAATGAAAATTCCGCAGCTTGTTTTTTACTCAAGCCTTGAGAAACACCGCCAATAATAGTAGCTGCAGAACGAGATACACCAGGTATCATTGCAATACATTGGAAGAAGCCAATTTTCAATACTTTAATAAAACTTAGTTCTTCATCTTGTTTGTCTTCGGCACGACTCAACCATTTGTCGATTAATATAAAAACAACTCCACCCACTAAAAGCATAATGGCAACAACAATAACATTTTCTAAAAGTGAGTCGATCCAATCGGAAAGTAATACTCCGAAAATTGCTGCAGGAATAAAACCTACGAACAATTTCAAATAGAAATTAATGCTTTGAAAGAAACGCTTCCAATACAAAACAAGCACAGATAGAATTGTTCCGAATTGAATAGCTATAGTGAAAAGTTTTGTAAACTTATCAGCACTAATTCCCATAATGGAAGTAGTGATTATCATATGACCAGTTGAAGAAACAGGAAGAAATTCCGTAAGTCCTTCAACTATAGCAATAATAATTGCCTGAAAAATATTCATTTTTAGTCTCTAGGTTTTTTTAAGATAGCATAGGTTACGGTTGCAAAACCACCAAGTACTACAATAGGGGCTAAAGTGATTTTTCGGAAATCTAAAATATCTTCAGTTCCCGACATCAATATAAAGCCTAATAAAACAAGACCAATACCGATGAATAACCATTTGTAATTATCTTTTGAAAAAACGAAATCTACATTTTTAGGAGTTACGTTTTCTGCTTTTTTTGTTTCTTTTTTGCTCATTTTATTTTTTATATAAATCGTCGATATGTTGATTTAGGTATTTATTTACTGCAAAGAACGTACTTAAGAATGAAATCAATATACCCATTGAAATAATTCCGAAGAACAAGATTGCAAATTCTGTATAATCCTCTAAGATAATCAAATCCGGAACTTCATTTCTAGCTACAAATAAGGTTCCAATAAGAATAGCAATGGCAATTAAGGCACCTAATAGCCCATGTAAAATTCCTGTTAGCACAAATGGCTTACGAATAAATCCTCTGGTAGCGCCAACCAATTGCATGCTTCTTATGATAAAACGTTGAGAATACATGGCCAATCTGATGGTATTATTGATTAAGGCTACTGCAATTAATAATAATGCTGCTCCAAATACCACGATGATCAAACTTATTGATTTTAAATTTTGATTCACTAAATCGACAAGCGATTCTTGGTATACAACTTCTTTGACAAAATCTTTACTTTTTAATCGTCGAGTGAACTTCTGTATTTCATCATTCGTAGCGAATTCAGCTTTCAAATACACGTCGATTGAAGCCGTTAGAGGATTGTAGCCCAAAAACTTGATAAAATCTTCTCCTAGGTCTTTAGAAAGGTTTCTAGCTGCTAATTCTTTGCTGATATACTCGGTATCTTTTATAATAGGATTCTTTTCAATCTCTTTTTGAAGCTTGAAAATGTCAGCATCTTTCGCTTGTTCGTCTAATACAATATTGAGAACGATATTTTCTTTTACGAAATTACTTAGGTTTTTGGCATGCAAAACAATCAAACCTAACAAGCCTACCATCAACAATACTAAAGAGATACTGAAGATAGTGGAGATGTAAAATGTCTTTATTCCCTTCTTAGAACTTTGCTCAGAATTTTTACTCATATCAAATCGCTAACGTGCGAAGATAAAAAATTTAATAAATTCGCAGTCAATTAAATCGTATGGATTATCAATTTAGAAAGATCGAACAAGATTGGCAGCGCTATTGGGCTGAAAAAAAGGTGTTTAAGACTGAAAATCAGTCGAACAAGCCTAAATATTATGTTTTAGACATGTTTCCTTACCCATCTGGGGCAGGATTACACGTGGGTCATCCCCTCGGATATATTGCAACAGATATTTTTTCGAGGTATAAAAGATTGAAGGGTTTTAATGTATTACACCCAATGGGATACGATTCTTTTGGTTTACCTGCAGAGCAGTATGCCATTCAAACAGGTCAACATCCTGCGATTACTACAGCTCAGAATGTGGCTCGATATAGAGAACAATTGGATCGAATTGGTTTCTCATTTGATTGGGATAGAGAAGTAAAGACTAGTGATCCAGCATATTACAGATGGACTCAGTGGATTTTCGGGGAATTGTTTAACTCTTGGTATAATAATGATACTGATAAGGCCGAAGACATTAAAACTTTAGTAGCTAAGTTCGAAAAAGAAGGAAATGCGAAAATCAATGCATCTCAACACGAGCAAGAAATATTTACTGCTGAAGAATGGAATAGCTTCACAGAAGAAAAGCAACAAAATATTTTATTAAATTATCGTTTAGCATACTTAGCAGATAGTTGGGTGAATTGGTGTCCGGCATTAGGAACAGTTTTGGCCAACGATGAAGTTAAAGATGGCTATTCAGAAAGAGGAGGCTACCCTGTTGAGCAAAAGTTAATGCGTCAATGGTCGATGAGAATTACGGCTTATGCAGACAGACTTATTTCTGGATTAGATAGTATTGATTGGCCAGATGCGGTTAAAGAGATGCAGAGGAATTGGATTGGAAAGAGTAAAGGTTCATCGCTGAAATTCGATCAAATTGAAGTCTTCACTACTCGTCCTGATACAGTTTTTGGAGTATCATTTATCGTTCTTGCTCCAGAACACGAATTGGTTGATCAATTAACTACAGCAGAATATAAAGAAGCTGTTGAAGCTTATAAAAAAGCATCCTCTGTAAAATCTGAACGCGATAGAATGAGTGATGTAAAAACAATCTCAGGTCAGTTTACTGGCGCATATGTTAAGCATCCATTTAGTGGAAAAGATATTCCGGTTTGGATCGGTGATTATGTATTGGCGAGCTATGGTACAGGGGCTGTAATGGCTGTTCCTGCTCACGATTCGAGAGATTATGCATTTGCTAAACATTTTGATTTACCAATTTTAGAAGTTGTTCAAGGGGGAGATATCAGCGTAGAATCTTACGATGCAAAGGAAGGAACTTTAATCAATTCTGATTTCTTGAACGGCTTAGAAGTGAAAGATGCTATGCAGAAATGTATAGATGAAATAGAAAAAAGAAAATTAGGAAAAGGAAAAATAAATTATCGATTAAGAGATGCAGTATTTGGCCGCCAACGTTATTGGGGAGAACCAATACCCGTATATTACAAAAATGGAATTCCTTACTTAATCGATTCTAATAAATTACCTTTAGAATTGCCTTCTGTCGATAAATTTTTGCCTACAGAAACAGGTGAACCGCCTTTGGCTCGTGCTACTGATTGGAAATATGAAAACCAATACGAGTATGAATTAACAACTATGCCTGGTTGGGCTGGTTCTTCATGGTATTTCTTAAGATACATGGATCCAAAGAACTCACAAGAATTTGCAAGCAAAGAGGCATTGGATTATTGGAACCAAGTTGACTTATATATTGGCGGTTCTGAGCAT
>CAZYBY010000133.1:0-4715 GCA_964645385.1 uncultured Sphingobacterium sp. | reverse complement strand
GGTTGGCGACGCATCCATTCTAATTCTTTACGCCATAAATTTTTATTCTTCTCGTAGGAAGCTTTATCCATTTCTTCTCGCTCCGATTTCTTCTCCAGATAATAGCTATACGTTCCTTTATAAGGGAATACACTCCCTCTATCAATTTCAATAATTTCATTACACACGTTATCTAAAACATAACGGTCGTGTGTAACCATGATTAAGGTTTTATTCCCCTTATTCAAGTACTCTTCTAACCATTCGATTGTATCAATATCAAGGTGGTTCGTAGGCTCATCTAAAATGTATAAATCAGGATCTTCAATTAACAACTTCGCTAAAGCGATACGTTTTTTTTGTCCACCGGATAGAGTGTTTATGGCTTGTTTTAAATGATGAATACCAAGAATACCAAGGATCTGCTTAATTTTATGTTCGTATTCCCAAGCATCTGCAGCACTTAATTCATCTGTAAGTTGATTAATTTCATCTTCTCTACCTTCTGGGTTTTCTAAAACTTCTTCGTAACGTTTAATCAATCCTAAAGCTGGATGTTCATCCGAAAATAAATAATCACTTATACTGCATGTTAAAGTAGGAACTGGGTCTTGAGCAAGATGACCAATACGAATACTTTTATTACGAATCATTTTACCTTCGCTAGGGTCGAGTTCTCCAGCGATGATATTCATTAAGGTGCTTTTACCTGCACCATTCACACCAACAATCGCTATTCGTTGTCCTGCATTAATTCCAAAGTTCAGGTCTTTGAATAACCAGCGGTCGTGAAATTGATGACCTAATTTCTCCGCAGAAATAAAATTGCTCATGATAAATTTTAGTAGTTTACTTTACCAAATACTCCTAATGGAAGCTTGCTTCCTTTTGTAGCCTGAAGATAAAGTTCTCCAATCTCTAAGTTATTGGTATTTCTGAAAGATGTTTTGATAAGGTTTTCAACTATTAATGATGAAAAACCTAATGAATAGGTATTCAAAATTAAGAAAAAGTTTTTCTCATCGGCTAAAGTAGCCACGTCTTTCATTATTTCGTTGATGCTATCTTCTAACTTCCATTTTTCTCCATTTGGTCCGTGACCGTATGCGGGAGGATCTAGAATAATGCCGTTATATTTTTTACCTCGTTTTACTTCGCGTTTCACAAATTTCAACGCATCTTCTACAACCCAGCGTATATCACGTAGTCCAGATAATTCCTGATTTTCGTTTGCCCAAGTCACCACTTGCTTTATAGAATCGACGTGTGTAACATCTGCCCCTGCCGAGCGAGCTGCTAAAGAAGCTCCTCCAGTATATGCAAATAGATTCAACACCTTTGGTTGCTCAATTTTCATGGCTTTAATTGCCTTAGCAGCATAATCCCAATTTACAGCTTGCTCCGGAAATACACCAACGTGTTTAAACGAAGTAAGTGCTAAGCGCAATTTAATATCGATATGATTTGTTTTATAGCGTATATGCCAACGATCGGGCACTGGTTTTAATTTAATCCACTCTCCAGAAGAACTACTTTTCGATTTGAACTTCACATGGGCCAATTTCTCCCAATCGCGCATCGGCATTGCAGGGTCCCAAACAGCTTGTGGCTCCGGACGAATAGTAATAACCTGACCGAATCGCTCTAATTTCTCAAAATTTCCGCAATCAATAAGCTCGTAATCTTCCCACTGTTCTGGGCTAAGGGATTGTATCATGAGGCAAATATAAGAAAAATGGTTGTTAGTCATTAGTACTTGGTCGTTAGTCCTTAGTCCATAGTCCATAGTCCTTAGTCCATAGTCATTAGTCCATAGTCATTAGTAATTGGTATTTAGAATTTAGAATTTAGTGTTTAGTATTTAGTATTTCGAATTACCATCCCGATAGCTATCGGGAACCAGCTACCATCTACCTCCTCAATGGTTCAGAATCCCAAGCACTATCTCTTTCCGTCATTTGCTGATGTAAATCTTCTGATAAGAGTTTCTCTTCAAGTTCTATTTGTTCGCGAACAGTAAGAATGTACTCCTTAGCATCGTGGCGAGTTGCTGCTAATTTGCGAAGTGCTTCTTCGTCGTATCGAATAAAGTCTTGTGCTTTGCGGGTTGCTGTGTAATGCCTTATGCCAAGTTCGTGTAAAACATCCACAGCCATGTGAACTGAAGTGTATAGCGTTTCTCTATAAATATTGCTTACTCCTAAATCTAAAATTTCATACGCATCGAATCGATTTCGAGCTCGAGCCATTATTTTTAAATTTGGAAAATGCTTGCGTGTTACTTGGATTACTTCATGGTTTATATCTGTAGAGTCGATGGCAGCAATTAATAGCTTTGCTTTTTCGGCACCAGCAGAACGAAGTAAATCTACTCTTGTTGCATCACCATAATAAACTTCAAAACCCATCTTGCGTAGTACTTCCACACGGTCGCTATCGTTATCCAAAATGGTAGCATTAATGCCATTCGCCCTTAAGAATCGACCGATGGTACTTCCAAAATGTCCGAAGCCTGCAATGATTACTGAATGTTGCTCATCAATTTCATCCTGTTCTTTTTCTTCCACAATTTCTTTAGTTCCAAAATATGGATCAATAAATCTTTCATTTATTAACAGTAGGATAGGAGTAATTGTCATACTTAATGCCGTTACCACCATCATTAGTTCTATCCATTTCGGATCTACAATTTGTAGTTGCCCACTGAAGTTTAACAATACAAAAGCAAATTCTCCAACTTGAGATAGTAAAATCGCGAAGAGTAAATTTTGATCAGATTTTATTTTGAAAACCTTACCTGCAATTAATAATACTCCAGCTTTTATGGTCATCACAATTAAAACAAGGAATAATACTAATCCTGGTTTCTGATATATTAATTCGAAATTAATGCTCGATCCGACACCTATAAAAAACAATCCTAGTAGTAAACCTTTAAATGGTTCGATATCGGTTTCTAATTCATGTTTAAAGCTACTGTTCGCCAATACAACTCCAGCAAGGAAAGTCCCAAGGGCTGGACTAATACCTACCATTTTCATCGTATAGGCAACACCAATGACAAGAAATAATGCTGCTGCTGTGAAAAGCTCACGTAGTCTAGTTCTTGCTATAACTTTCATTAATGGATTAACAATAAATAATCCGAAAATAATGATACTTGCCATTGCACCCAACACCGTTAGTGTTTTCATAAATGGCGTAAGATTACTGATGAAATTTTGTTCAGTAGATACGTTGCGAATATCTTCTGAAGCGAGTAATGGTAAAAATGCTAAGATTGGGATTACCATTATGTCTTGAAATAACAAAACAGAAAATGAAGCCTGACCTGCACTCGATTTATTCAATCCTTTTTCTTTAAGCGTTTGTAAAATAATCGCAGTAGACGACATGCTTAATGAAAATGCTATTGCTAATGAAGTTGAATGTGAAAATCCATAATATAAATGACAAATTGCTCCGATTACAACTGAACTTAATACCATTTGAATTCCCCCTAAGCCGAAAATAGATCGACGCATATACCAGAATTCTTTAGGATTAATTTCTAGTCCAATGAGGAACAACATCATTACCACGCCAAATTCTGCAGCGTGCATAATATCTTGACCTTCTTGCCCTACGAAACCTAATACAAACGGACCGATAAGCATACCTGCAATGAGGTAACCTAAAACAGATCCAAGGCCAATTTTTTTGGCGATAGGTACACATACAATCGCCGCACCAAGAAATATGATGGAGCTTAATAAAATATCTTCCGCCATAATTTTATGATTTTATCCAATCATTAAGATAATCAAATTTTTGAATATCTTCTAGTTGATACTTTTCTTGTGAGAGTTTTTTGATAATCGTATGGTATGCAATTCCATGTGCTTCCAAATCAGCATCAACAATACGATGACTACCATGTACGAAGAATGGAGGTAGGTAATTCATATTACATAAGCCTGCAGTGCGTTCAAAAGGTCTAAGAAATTCATTTACCGTATATCCATGAAATCCTTCGGGCTGATATGCCTCTTTTGGTCCACCCGAAGAAATACAATTGAAAATATTTTTACCCTTTAATGCTGTGCCTCCTTTGCCATAAGCCCAACCATGTTCTAAAACTAAATCTATCCATTGTTTTAAGATTGGAGGCGCACTATACCAATAAAATGGGTGCATCCAGACGATGATATCGTGTTCAAGTAATAACTCTTGTTCGTATTTTATATTGATGTTAAATTCAGGATAATGTTCATATAAATCATGAATTCTAACACCTGGCAAAGTTTTAATATGATTCAGTAATTGATGTTGCACACGCGAATCTTCATAACGTGGATGTGCAAATAAGATTAATGTTTTTTGTATATACTCCATTCAAAAAAATTACAATTGCATACGCATAAATTTACTTGCATACACAAATTCATTTACTTCTTTATTATCTGTGTGCCTAATTTCCTCGTTTGTACCTTCCCACCATTTCTTTCCCTTATGCAAAAACATAATGAAGTCGCCAATTTCCATTACCGAGTTCATATCGTGAGTATTCACAACAGTGGTTATGTTGTATTCTTCTGTAATCTCTTTAATTAAATTATCTATAACGATGGATGTTTTTGGATCTAATCCAGAATTTGGTTCATCGCAAAATAAATATTTCGGTTGCATAGCGATTGCTCTTGCAATACCTACGCGTTTTTTCATTCCTCCTGAAAGCTCCGAAGGCGCTAGCTTTC
>CAZYBY010000132.1:0-4173 GCA_964645385.1 uncultured Sphingobacterium sp. | reverse complement strand
GCCGAAGTCATTTTACTTGTTCCAGCATTTAATAAATGGTTAGTAGCATTCGCTACAAGAACATTTCTTTCGGCACGAGTTCCAGCAATGAACACTAATTCTAGTCGAATAACTTCTTCTTCGGATCCATCAATAACATATACTTGCATTCCGTTAGAAAGCAACACATTTTTAGCTTGAATCAGATTTACCTTATCTAATGCAAAAGCCTCTGGAGCTTTTGATCTATCTATGTTTGCAATCATTAGCTTTTATTGCTTTTGTAAAATAATGTTGAACAATTTGTTGGTATAAACACATCTGAAGCATATTTTGAAATATCTTCTGGACTTACGGCCCTGTATCTTTCCATTTCTGTGTTGATCATTTCCGCATCTCCCAATAGTTCGAAATAGGCAATATTCATAGCTTTATTTAATAAGTTCATTTCTCCAAATACAGTTGAAGACTCAAGTTTATTGAATATTTTCTGAAGTTCTCTTTGCTCAATCTTACTTGTTTTTATTTCATTTACAACCGACCATAAAGCTTCATCAGCTTCATCTAAGCTAATTCCTTTAGCAGGTTTCCCTTCTAATATAAACAAGCCTGGATCAATATCACCTGTTATATAAGCATTCACCTCAGAGAATATCTTTTTCGTTTTAACTAATTCTTGATATAATCGAGATGATTCACCCCTAGATAAAATATCTGAAATTACATCTGCAATGTAGTATTCTTTAGATGTTCTATGATGAATATGAAATGCCTTGTAAATCGAATCATTAGGAACATTTGCAGAGGTAGTTAAAGTTCTCTCTTCAGTTTGAGTTGGTTCTTGAGGTAAATTTCTATGATATTTATTTCCGCTAGGAATATTACCAAACCATTTTTCAGATAATGACTTTACTTGATCTAAATTCACATCACCAGCCACAACCATAATAGCGTTCGAAGGTGTATAATGTTTATTAAAGAAAGCTTTCACATCTTCCATTTTGGCGTTCTCGATATGCGAAACTTCTTTCCCAATAGTTGCCCATTGATAAGAGTGCGTTGTGTAAGCTAAAGGTCTTAATTTCAACCAAACATCGCCATAAGGCTGATTTAAATATCTTTGTTTAAACTCTTCAATTACTACACTGCGTTGCGTTTCCAAACTTTTCTCAGAAAAAGCTAAGCTCAACATTCGGTCAGATTCCAACCAAAAAGCTGTCTCGATATTTACAGAAGGTAACTGAATGTAATAATTTGTAATATCGTTATTAGTGAAGGCATTATTTTCTCCACCAACACGTTGAAGAGGCTCATCGTAAGAAGGAATGTTGATGGAGCCTCCAAACATTAAATGTTCGAATAGATGTGCAAAACCAGTTTGATTTGGATTTTCATCCTTCGCTCCTACATCATATAATATATTTAATACTGCCATAGGCACAGTATGGTCCTCATGAACCAATACCTTCAGCCCATTGTCTAATTGAAATCGATGAAAATGAATCATTCTTAGAGTAGTAAGTTATTTATCTCGTAATCTAATTGTAAAAAGATATTATCCGTTTGACCAATAGTAACAAACTGCACTACACCTTGTTTATCTACAACTACGTGAGTAGGGTATTTTGTGATTTTATGATCGATAATCATTTGATCTACGTCAGTACAAATAGTATAGTTAAAAGGCATTTTCTTTAAAAACTCTTGAACATCTTCCAAAGGATCGTATGTTGGAGCTAAAAACACAACATTTTTGCCTTTGTATTTTTTAACTAGCTTATTTAATTCCGGTATTTCCGCTTTACAAGGTGCTGCATCTTTAAACCAGTAGTTTATCACTACTACTTTACCTTTTAAATCTGCTTTTGTATAGGTCTTTCCGTTTACATCTACCACAGAATAATCGATAATTTCTTTTCCAGTAGTAAATCCAGCGAGTGTAATTGGGCCTTTACGATCGCTTCGTAATGCCGACATTCTGCGTTCATCAGCTGTACTTAATCTCAATTTGAATTCTTTGGGCTCTACCTCTTCTTCTGAAATTTGCTCTAAAGTATAGTTATTGCTTTGAACTAAATCATACCATTCAGAAACAGCTAATACTTTACCAGTACTATCTTTTACGATTGTATTTTTATCTTGTTTGTAATCTTTTAGGGTTTTGGCTGTTTGTGCAAAGGATAATGAAGAAATTATCCCGAATAGGAATAAAAAGTAAATCTTTTTCATGCTTATAGTGTTTAATTAGCGTAAAACTATCGAATTTATTCATAATATACCACAAGCTAATTATCTTTGTCAGATGAATGTTAAAGACCTATTAATAAAAGCTTCTCATTTCGAGTTTCTTAGCATCGAAGAAGGAGTTTATTTATATAAAAATGCCTCTACGCCGGATTTAATGTACACGGCGAATGAGCTTCGTAAAAAACAAAAGAAAGATCAAAATACCGTTACTTGGATAATCGATAGAAATCTAAATACCACCAATGTTTGTATAGCAAACTGTAAGTTTTGTAATTTCTTCAGACGTCCTGGACATGACGAATCATATATCACAAGTATTGAAGAATACAAAGTAAAGATTGAAGAAACCATCAAATATGGTGGAGAACAGCTTTTATTACAAGGCGGCCATCATCCTGATTTAGGATTGGCATATTATGTCGATTTATTTAAGTCGTTAAAGAATTTATATCCAAATATTAAATTACACTCATTAGGTCCACCCGAAATAGCCCATATTGCTAAACTAGAAGGTATTTCTCATACCGAGGTATTAAAAGCTTTAATTGAGGCCGGATTGGATTCTTTACCAGGTGCAGGCGCTGAAATTTTAAATGACAGAGTTAGAAGATTGATATCAAAAGGTAAATGCTCTGGGAAAGAATGGCTTGATGTTATGAGAGCTGCACATCAATTAAATTTAACGACATCGGCAACAATGATGTTCGGACATGTAGAAACGATTGAAGAGCGATTTGAGCATTTGGTATGGATGAGAGAAGTTCAATCTGAGAAACCAGCAAATGCTAAAGGATTTATTGCCTTTATTCCTTGGCCATTCCAAGACGATGGAACTTTATTAAAAAGAATTCGTGGGATTGAGAATAAAGTGACTGGGGATGAATATATTCGTATGATTGCATTAAGTAGAATGATGTTGCCAAATATTGAAAATATTCAAGCATCATGGCTTACCGTAGGTAAAGAAATTGCTCAAATTTGTTTACATTCGGGGGCAAACGATTTCGGGTCGATTATGATTGAGGAAAATGTAGTTTCAGCTGCAGGAGCTCCACATCGATTCACAGCACAAGGAATTCAAGATGCTATTAAACAAGCAGGCTTCGAACCAAGGTTGAGAAATCAACAATATGAGTATAGAGAATTACCTGTGAACATGGAACAACAAGTAATTAATTATTAAAATTGTAAGATTAAGATTTAATAAATTGGAACAAATTCAGAAACACATTGAAGCTTTAATTTTTGCCTCGGAGCAAAGCATTACTTTGGCGGATATTCAAACATTAGTTAACAATTCTTTAACATTAGAATTAACGCCTGAGGATTACCTATCGCATATTGAAGAAATCAAAGTAAAATATAGTTCAGAAGATTACGTTTTTGAATTAGTTGAAATTAGTAATGGATATCAGTTTTTAAGTAAGAAAGAATACCATGAATTATTAAATCAATTAATTATTCATAAAGAAAAGAAAAAACTTTCTACTGCAGCAATGGAGACCCTAGCAATCATTGCCTATAAGCAACCAATTACTAAATCTGAAATTGAATTAATAAGAGGTGTGAATTGCGATTATAGTGTTCAAAAATTACTAGAAAAAGATTTGATAGCAATAAGTGGCAGAAGTACCGGTCCGGGTAAACCAATATTATACGAAACAAGTCAAAGTTTCATGGATCACTTCGGATTAAAATCGCAGAAAGATTTACCACAATTAAAAGATATTCAATCGTTAGAGAACAGTATTAACCCAGAAGATTCAAATGTTGGGGAAATAGAAAGCATCAGTTCTTTGGAAGCAATGGAAATTGAGCGCAGAGAGGATGATTCTGAACCCAGAGAAACAGAAAATGAAGATGTAGAAAATATTTCTACAGATGTAAATGAATCGGAAGAAACTGAAGAATAATTTTTTTTATTTTTTTTTTTATTAATAAAAATAT
>CAZYBY010000131.1:0-2205 GCA_964645385.1 uncultured Sphingobacterium sp. | reverse complement strand
TTGCATTTGTAATCACTATCCTTAGCTTCATCGATTATATTATTAAGAAAAATGTAAGTACACCAATTGTAGGTATTGCACTGTTCTGTTCTGGAATGCTTGATTTTGTTCATATTATTAGCTCGAATCAAATTATACATTACGAATTAAATAATATAGATATTAGTTCCTTCACATGGTTATTTTCAAGAGTATTTCATGCCTTAATTTTGATTTTAGGCGTAGGAATATTTTTACTTCAAGGAAAAGAATCTTTCATTGAAGAATATAAAAGTGAAAAATATTTTGTGGGATTTATTGGATTTATCTTCTTTTTACTTTCGATAAATGCCGTATTAATCGTTACCGACAAAACCTTGGAAATACCTACAATGGTATATCCAAATTCAACAATTGCTCACCCTTTTGATTTAATACCTTTGGTATTATATATATTCGCGGGTATATATGTGTTTCCAAAATACTACCAATTAAACAAAAGTATATTTTCTCAAACATTATTGTTGAGTTTAATTCCTTCTATCATCGCACAATTACACATGGTGTTTGGCTCAAAAGATATTTATGATTATGATTTCTTTGCAGCCCAAATATTAAAATCTGTTTCTTACTTAGTTCCTTTTATTGGATTATCGATCAACTATATTGAGACGTATAAAAAAGAAATAGCAATTTCTGAAGAGTTAGATATTCAACTAAAATCTAAACAAAAAATTGAAGATACACTTAAGGGTGTGCTCGACACTTCGCTAAATGGAATTATGTCTATTGCTCCAATTAAAAACGAATTCAACGAAGTAATTGATTTTAAATGGACGATGATCAATAACAAGGCAGAAGTAGACATGGAATACACTTACGAACAATTAATGGGTAACCATTTCTATGATATTTTACCAAACGGACATTATTTATTTGAAAAATATAAAAAGGCTTATTTAACTGGTATTCCTGAGAAGTTCGAGATTTATTCGGAACACAGAAAGCAATACTATGAAATTTCTGTGGCTAAGTTTGCAGACGAAGTAGCTGTTACATTTATCGATATCACAAATGAAAAACTTGGCCAGGATGCCTTATTAAACTACCAAAGAATTCAAGCCACAAGTAAGTTCGCTCGATTAATGACACATGAGATCAGAAATCCACTAACAAATATTCTGCTTTCTGTAGAGCAATTAAAAAATGAATTACATGATAATTCCGAGTCGACTATATACTTAGATATTCTTCAAAGAAACACTTTAAGAATTAACGAACTTATTTCGGAAGTTATGAATGCTTCTAAAATGACAGATTTAAATTTACAAGATATTTATTCCAAGGATTTAATCGAAGAATGTTTGAAGCAAGTCGACGACCGCCTAAAACTTCAAGAAGTTAAGCTGAACATTAACTTAAAACATAATGTTATTTTAAAAATCGATATTGATAAAATGAAGATTGCTTTAACTAACATCATGTTAAATGCCATTGAAGCAATGCAAGTAAAAGATGCTACGCTTACGATAGAAGCTTATAAGATTTCTGATAATTATTATTTCGAAATAACCGACAACGGAATTGGAATCTCTCCGGAAAATCAACAAAAACTATTCGAACCTTTCTATACCAACAAACCCAAAGGATTCGGCATTGGACTTACTGCTAGCCAAACCATCATCTTCAACCATGGCGGTAAAATTAACGTAAAAAGCACAGTTGGTTCGGGCACTACATTCACTATTTCTTTACCGATTAACTCGTAACTGGTATCTGGTAGTTGGTAACTGGTAGTTGGTAACTGATAACTGGTAGTTGGTAACTGGTAACTGGTGGATGGTGGATGGTAGCTGGTATTTAGTTATTGTCCAAATTATCAAATTTGCTAATTGCTCGTTACAATATTGGCCTAGTTTTCGCACTATTTCTATCAAGATTCTATGTCTGCCTCATAAAAAGCCTATTCTGTGTAAATAGGATAGGTTTTTTTAAAAGTTGGGGAATAAAATATGAAATTCCACAAGGCATAAAATCCACAAAATGAGGAAATAATTCCACAAGTTGAGATATGTTAATTAGAAGCTTACTTTTTTTAATTGCCTTTATTTTCTTCATTGTTTGGGGATATGTTTATTTCGTTTTGGGCTCCAAAGGCTTAATACATTTTTTATTGATTTTATCGAATATGAGCTTATTGGTTGGTATACTTTACCGTAAGCGATT
>CAZYBY010000130.1:0-1513 GCA_964645385.1 uncultured Sphingobacterium sp. | reverse complement strand
AATGTTGCCTAGTACAGAGCCTGATAAAAAAGCATTTTCATTCGATATAATTCCTTCAAATTTAATAGATAGAATAACTATTAATAAGACCGCTTCAGCAAATTTACCTGCAGATTTCGCAGGTGGTGTAATTCAAGTTGTAACGAAAGATATTCCTGAAGAGAATTTCTTAGATTTCTCAACTTCAATTGGTTTTAATACGCAATCTACTTTTAAGAAATTCATTTCAAATGGTCACAATGCAGGTGATTATTTGACTTTGTCTAATACCGATAGAACATTAAGTAGCGAATTCCCAAGTAGCCGTCAAAAATATGCTTCATCTGGTTTAGCATCTCAACTTTCGGCAACTAAGTCGATGAAAAATTTATATGGTGAAGAAGTATCTACTGCATTACCTACTCAGAGTTATCAAATTACTTTGGGTAACAAGAAATCATTAAAAAATGATGCATCATTTGGCTCTATAGTTTCATTAACATATAGAAATGATCAACGAATTAATCCTTCTGATCGTTTCGATTATGATGGTCCAAATGCTTCTTATGCTTATAAAAACACACAATATAAATTTAGCACTAATGTTGGTGCATTAGCTAACTTTACTTATGTAAATGGCAATAATCGTTTTTCAATTAAAAATTTATACAATAGAGTTTATGATGAAACTTATTTAGATCGTTATGGTGATAACGTGAACAATTTAAATAGTATTCGTTTTAACTCAAATGAATTAACTCAAAAAAGTTTATTGAATTCGCAGTTAGAAGGCAGTCATAAAATTTCTGCTAATGATGCGAAGTTTGACTGGAATTTAAACATCGCATCTATTCAAAGTAGTCAGCCTGATTTACGAACTATATTCTACAACAGACCAATTGATCAAACAGATGCTCCTTATACATTAGTAGATAGAAACTCTAGAAGATTTTTTTCAAACTTAAGTGAGACAAATTATGGGGCAAATGTTTCTGCTGCAATTCCATTCACAATTTTCGAACAAAAAGGTTCGATGAAAGTTGGTGTGTTAACATTAGCAAAACAAAGAAGTTTTTCTGCTAGAATATTCAACTACACTAAAGCGAATTTCGCAAGTAGCGATAGTTTATTAATGTTGCCAAAAGATCAAATCTTTGCATCTGAAAATATTTCAGCTAATGGTTTTGTGTTAAATGAATTTACAAACAATAGTGATAAATATTATGCTACATCAGCTTTAAATGCAGCGTTTATAATGTTTGATAATCAATTGTCAACAAAGCTAAAATTAAACTGGGGCGTACGTATGGAAGCATTTACTCAAACTATTGAGGCAAAAGATGCATCTTCAAACAATGTAAATACTGATAATACCTATTTAGACATTTTACCTTCAATGAATTTAACTTATGAGTTAAATGCTAAAACAAATATTCGTTTTTCTTCATCTAAAACGGTTTCTCGTCCAGAATTCAGAGAGTTAGCTCCATTTGAGTTTTATGATTTCGCAACGTCTACTTCATTAATAGGGAAT
>CAZYBY010000129.1:0-3926 GCA_964645385.1 uncultured Sphingobacterium sp. | reverse complement strand
GCTTTGTTTTCAGTTTTCAATTTAATAGCGATACGCTCATCTACAGACAAATATTTATCACGACCTTGTTTTGTTCTTTCAATTTCTTTTTCCTCGGCATTCAAGTAATCTTCCTTCACAAATTCATTTGGGAAATCGCTTACCGCTTCAACAAATTTTCCTCTTTTATCAACTAATGTTAAAGATCCAATTCCATTTTGTTTCGCTACTCTAAAATCGTCTGCACCAAAACTTGGAGCAATATGTACGATACCAGTACCATCTTCTGTGGTTACAAAATCCCCAACAATTACACGGAATGCATCACCATCCTCGGGTTGTGCATAAGGTAAAAGTTGTTCGTAACGAATGCCTGCTATATCTTTTCCTTTAAAAGTGTTTAATACTTTATAAGGTATGTTTTTATCACCAGCTTTATATTCTTCTAGAGTTAATTCAGCATTTTTTTCAGAAAAATATTTTCCAAACAAATCTTTTGCCAGTACAACATGAATAGACTCAAATGTATATTGATTGAATGACTGAACTAATACATATTCGATTTCTTTACCAACTGCTAATGCTGTATTTGATGGCAATGTCCATGGGGTTGTAGTCCAAGCAAGAAAATAAACATCCAAACCAGATTCTAAATTTGAAAAAAGCTTATTGGAAGCTTCATGTCCTTCTGTTCTGATCGCTTTGAACTGAGCAACTATTGTTGTATCCTTCACCATTTTATAGGTACCAGGTTGATTAAGTTCGTGTGAGCTTAATCCTGTTCCTGCTGCTGGTGAGTAAGGTTGAATAGTATACCCTTTATACAACAAACCTTTGTTGTACATCTGTTGCAATAACCACCAAAGTGTTTCAATGTATTCATTGTGATAGGTAACATATGGATCATTTAAGTCAACCCAATATCCCATCTTCTCTGTTAAATCATTCCATACATCAGTATAACGCATTACTTCTTTTTTACAAGCTGCATTATATTCATCGACACTGATTTTCTTACCAATATCTTCTTTAGTAATTCCTAATGCTTTTTCAACAGCAAGTTCAATAGGCAAACCATGTGTATCCCATCCACCTTTACGTTTTACTTGGAAACCTTGTAATGTTTTGTATCTGCAAAAAATATCTTTGATACTTCTAGCCATTACGTGATGAATACCTGGCATACCATTCGCCGATGGTGGACCTTCATAAAAAGTATAAGGTTTAGACGATGGACGAGATGAAATACTTTTTTCAAAGATTTGTTCATCCTTCCAATATTTCAAAACGTCTTTACCGATTTGCGATAAATTTAATTGCTTATATTCTGGGTACTTACTCATACTAATTAATTTTCTTTCTTCTTTTCAAGTTTGCGTTCTAAACTCAACAATAATGTTGGTAATAATATTAAGTTTGATATTAATGCTACTAATAATGTTATTGATAATAATATTCCTAAGGCTATGGTGCCGCCAAAATTTGATGCAGCAAAAATTCCAAAACCAAAAAATAAAATAATCGCAGTATATATCATTCCTAAACCAGCTTCTTTAAGCGTTACAGAAACTATTTTAGAAATGCTCCAATCTTTTGTGTATTGCTCATGTCTGAACTTTGTTAAGAAATATAAAGTCTGATCCGATGCAATTCCAAAAGCAATACTAAAGATTAAGATAGTGCTTGGTTTTAAACTCATACCCATATAGCCCATTATACCAGCTGTGATAATTAATGGTACAATGTTGGGTAATAATGAGATGATAACCATCTTAACCGTTCTAAACAACACTAACATCAGGATTGAAATTAATCCAATTGCAATTAGCAAACTCTCCACTAAGTTAGCTAACAAATAATTTGTTCCTTTTACGAAAATAACACTCGCTCCTGTCAACAAAACATCATATTTCTCAGGATTAAATATTGAGTCGATTCTAACTTTTACATCATCCAATAACTTATTCATTTTATTAGAACCAATATCTTTCACTTGGAAACTAACTCTTGTTTTCTGATAGGTTGAATCAATATATGATTTCAACATGCTTCCGTTTCCTCCTGATTTTTTAGCGTAAGATAATATGAATGCTGCTTCTCCTTCAGTAGGTAATTCATAAAACGATGGATCTCCATTGTAAAAAGCTTGCTTCGAATATTTCAATACTTCATTTAAGGAGATTGACCTAGAAAATTCAGAATATGAACTCATCATTTTATCCATCTTCTCAATCTTCTTAATACTCGCAATATTCATCAACCCATTTTTACGCTTCGAATCAATTTGAACTTCTAATGGTAATACACCATCAAAATTTCTTTCAAAAAATCTCAAGTCTGTTAATACAGGATCATTCTGAGGTAGATCATCTACCATAAATCCGTTCACGTTTATTTTAGTCATTCCATAAGCAGAAATGAGTACCAATAAAATAGTAACTCCGTAAACTACTTTGGAATAATTGTGAACCCAAATATCGATACGCTTAATAAACACATTTAGTGATTTATTCTCTAAATGTTTAGTTTGCCACAACTTAGGATTAGGTAGGTAAGTAAAAATAATCGGGATTAAAATCAAAGAAATCAACCACGTTAACATTACATTGATTGAAGCTACTATTCCAAATTGAGTTAATATTTCAGAATGAGTAAATGCGAATACACCAAAACCAATTGCAGTAGTAACGTTTGCAAAAAATGTAGTTTCACCAGCACGAAGAATTGCAATATTCATTGCTTTCACTTTATCCTGGCAAAGCATATATTCTGTATGATATTTGTTCAGAATTAAAATGCAATTCGGAATACCGATTACCACAATAAGGGGAGGTATTAATCCAGTTAACAATGTGATTTGATAATCGAAGAGTACTAAAGTTCCCAATGAAGTTACTACACCTATCAATACTACCAATATTGGAAATAACACTGCAAAGAATGATCTAAAAAATATCAATAATATTATTGCAGTGATGATAACCGCCAAGGTTAAAAACAATTCAAATTCTTTTGAAACCTTTTTAGATATTATAGTTCTAATGAATGGTAATCCAGATGTATGTAATGTAATATTGTGTTTTGCTTCAAACTTTTCTACTATTTCTAAAATCTCATTTGTTACAGGAGTTCTTCTGCGAGTATTTAAAGTATTCTTATCATAACTAACTGCCATTAAGGTCGAGTTAGAATCTACATTATATAATAAGCTTTTATAAAAAGGTAATGCAATTATTTTTTCTTTAATGCTATCACACTGAACTTGTGTTTCAACTTTTCCATTAAATACTTTTTTCAGTTTGAAAACTTTATTGGTAGTATCTTTTGTTAATTCAAAAGCATGCGCAACAGAAAGTACATTAGAAATTCCTTCAATACTATCAATATCATTTCCTAGTTGATACCAGTCATTATAAAAGTCTTTCTCGAATATTTTATCCGTTTGAATCCCTAAAACCAACATGGTTCCATCTTCACCAAATTGTTTTTTAAATTGGTTATAGGCAACATATGCTGGATCGGTTACAGGTAAAACTTTAGCACCAGCAAAAGCAAGCTCCACATCTTTACCTTTGTATGCCATGAAGGCAACTCCAACTAATATAATTAGTAGTAAAACTATTCTATTCTTAAGTATTGATTCCCCTAACCTCTTCCACATAGATAAATATTGGATTTTATAATATTAACGCGATTTTTAAATAGCCTGCAAATTTGCCATTTTTTTTTGAGATTTTGGACCATTATCTACCTTAATTCAGGTATTTGAGTAATAAATAAGTAGTTTTTTTGTTATTTAGTCAAATAATCCATCACAATGAGAGTCGTTTTAATTTTTATTATAACAATATGCTGTCAATTAAGCACTTACGCACAGAAGTCGGCAATTGGCACTTGGAGAACACATATGCCTTATCAGCAAACGATAGAAATACTCGAAAATGGGG
>CAZYBY010000128.1:0-4428 GCA_964645385.1 uncultured Sphingobacterium sp. | reverse complement strand
AAGACCTTCAATAATAGCCTTAGCATCAAATACATTCATGTCATCAAACAATGAGAGGAATTCAAGTGACTCCTTGTAATGTTCATCGTCCTTATTGAGTGTAGATTTGATGTCAAGATCAGAGAACTTTTTTTCTTTCATAAAACCGAGGAACTTCTCCATCAAGTATGCATTGAAAAGATACAACTGGTTTGTTGCGTCATCAATAGATTTAGTTGACTTGCAAAGAGCAGGGTAGACCTCATTTTTCATCTTGTCAAGCTTTCTATTGTAGGCAGCTTCCTTGATGAGTTGATCTTTAGTTTTATTCACTCTTTTTGGTTTCATGTTTCCCTACTGTTTTAGTTTCTAATGGGGCATTTGGGTCATCAAGAGGTTCACTTCCATCACCTGGATTGTTGAGTGTCATCGATGGATCTTGTGCTGTTTTACCTTGCTCAATTGGAGCTGAAACCTTAGCGGGTTCAATAACCACCATTGGGTTGTTCACACGTTCAATCAACATGTTGACAAGTTTATCTGGGTCTGATGATTTAGTCTTCAAATAGTTTTGAAGTTTTTCAATCGTAAAGACTTCTTCAATCTCTGCAATATCATAACCGTCACTTTCAATGCGGTTATCAAAAACATGAGTTGAACCTTTTTTAATAACACCAAAATCCGATGCAAACTTCTGTCTGACATGGATTGGGAGCATTCTCCACTTAGAATATAACATGTGTGTTGTTTGTTAACTTAGTAATACCAGTGACCATGAGGAAATTATATCACTACATGTTCATCTTTGAAATAGGTGCAGCCCCTGTAGACTGTTTATTCCCTTTCATTGCTGCAAGTGGTCCATTTCCTGAATTTGGCATAGCATTTGGTTGTGCACTCATCATTCCCATCTGTTCAGGGCTTGGTTGTTTAGCAAGATACTTGTCTGGATCTTTCTTAGTTGAAGGGTTGTTAGTGAGGAAGAGACGTCCAGTTTCTTCTGGGTCAAAGACTGTCGGTTGAGCAATCATACGATCAAAGCTTTCCAATGAGTAAGCTCTTTCGAGGTCATCAGACTTAGGATTCATCACATCTGGAGAGATCATGACCATAGTCTTAAGATCACGGAGTAGAATTGGATTTACTCTTGCAAGTTCCAAACCTTTCTCTTGTTCTTTCTGGTAGAGTTCATATGATGCATTGAGATATTCATCTTGTGTCATCTTATCTGGCATTTCTGCATCGTAGATGATTTTCTTACCTTTAACACCATTGCTTTCATCTGGCTTAAGGAAGAATACTTTGTATGAAAGTTCAGGTGAACCCGACACATCTACAACCTGTGGCATTGTAGTGTACTGCAAAATATCACCAAGGCGGAGTTTACCGTAGTCTTTCACATGTTTAGCAATCATCTGGAGGAATAAACCAAGGATAGTGTTAGCATTCTGTTCCTCTTTAGAGATCTGGTAAGCAGTTACATCACGATTGTCAGAAACACCCTGTTGGAGAGGCTCTTGACTTGACTCATTGATTGACTGTTCAACTACTGACAGAGTTTCAAGACCTGCTTTAAGATCCGATCCCACATTGATAGCCCGTAGATCAGCGTTAGGGTCTGAAAGAGTGGTAACAGCACCAGGAACAATAACATCACTGGCAATAATTTCCCCACCGACATTAACCATAGGCTTAAAGATGCTAAGATAAGTACCATCGATAACCATCTGATAAAGTGTATTGACAATTTCGGAGTCGTGTTGGATCTTGAATGCGAGTGATTTTCCATAAAAGAATCTGTTGTTGATTGGCTCATAAAAGAACTTGTCAAATGGGTAAAGTTTATCTCTACGTGGATTTGGATTGTCACATGGTGTCATGAAGACATTGTTCACCTTAATGATCTTGAGGTCCAAGTTCTTGTTCCAGTAAGTGATTTCCTCAATATCTTCCTGTCTCATGTTAGGGTCATACACATAATAGAACTGCCTGTTAGCATCATCAAAGATCTGTTGGACACCAGGACGAACATACTTCTGGAAGTTTTCTACCTCACCATATTTAGTTTGACCAACTGAGTATGAGTAGACTTTTCTCCAGATCAACCAACCTTGTTTCTGAATATCTGGCTCAAACATGTTCTCAATAAAGAGCTGAGTTGTCGGGACTACTTCGTCCATAAAGCAAGGGTATGCTTCATCAAGGATTTTCTCCATTTTCCACTTACCATCCTCACCTTTTTCCCTTTTAACATAACGAGTGACTTCACCATATTCTGTGTAGCCAATAGAAGCAGGTGAACTCATAGCAGTGATAACACGCATAAGAGCTACATGTGGATAGTTTGATACATCACCTGACCATTCCATAAGATCTTCAAGGATTCTTGCAGCATCTTGCTGCTCTTCATTCTGGTTATTGAAAGCAAAGATCTTAGGGAATAAGAGTCTAGCTGTAGCATGAGCTGCAATAGACATACACTTGTTACGAACTACTGGCCTGATTGCTCTACTCCTCCAAGCTTGCTGAGGTGCACCTTCCCATGCCTGACCATTGTTTGGCTGGTAAGTATTGAATGCCATTTGGTCGTATTGGTCACGATTAACGAGTGACAAGTCATTGAATTCAACACGTGGAGTGTACATGTTGACATTACCAAGAACTAGATGTCTGAGAATCATAGCGGTCACGTCTTTTTCTTCAGGTGTTTCTACATAAGATGATATTTCATCCATGACTTCCCCTTTTTCATTTCGGTTGAGTCTTAAGAGGACAGCTTCCACCTGTTTTGAGCCATCTACTTCTTTGTTTGATACTTGTACGATTGACACTTTCTTACCAGTGTTTATAAATAAATTCTTTCCTCACAAGAGTTAGAGACACGATCTAACTCCTGATAGCAAAGAACTCTGACTAAATTATAACATCACATCACAACTTTGGAACATGTATATAAGCTGTTTTTGGCTTGTTGTCATCTCTTAATTCAGGAGGGAGACCTTGAACTGTTTGAACACCGTTTGCTAATGGGTCAAGATTGTTTCTTGGCATTGTGCTCTGTGGATAGTGGACATAAGCTCCTTGTTGCTCGGGATTCTTCAATGAAGCAATAGCATATCTTAGAGCATCCATTGCATGGTTCATGAAATCAATAGGTTCCTGGAGAATTGTGTCTGTTTTTTCATCCACTTCCCATAGATAGTTTCGGTACTCTTTAATGATATTCAAACTCCTTCTTGTGACTGAGATTCTATGTTGCTGCACATAACCAATACCCTGACGGATAGAATCCTTTCCTTTTTTAGCGGGGAGGACAGTGATCTGGTACAACCGAAGTTCATCAATTGATTTTGGTTCAGCAGAGTCTGCAATGACTAATGCTTTAGGTTGGTTGGTGAGAATGTCAGCTATCATCTTGTTCAACAAGCCTTTTGCATAGCACACTTCATCAAGAATGTATCCTCCATTGTAATAGTAAACTGCCACAATAGCTGTTGGGTCATTGGAGTAACCAAAGTCCAAACCATACCTGACTAGCCTTGCTTCATGAGGGATTTCATCGATTACATTCCAACCAGTATAGATACGAGTTGTGATTTCACCCATAAGGCCTTCACCATACACTCTCCACCATTGCTTAATGTTTCTGTGAGATTCAATTTCAGATATAGTGATTGGATCAAGAGCTTCATTGTCCAAATAGGTTAGAGGTTTGTAGACATTAGAGCTAACCTCATAGCTACCAGGGTCTCCAATGAAATCAATATCATCACGTTTACCAAGCATTTCTGTGTAGAACCAGAATTCTTCTGATGGGTTCCAGTCTAACCAGACTATCTCACGAGTACGAGTAATAAGCTGGTCCACAATCTTATAGTCCAAGTTGTTACACTCATTAACGAACAACACATCACGACGGGGACCGTGAGCTTTACCATAAGTGTCAACAGAGTAGAATTCAAGTTTATTCCCTGTCTCGAAAGTGTAAGTATGTGTGGATTTATTCCAACGGTCATCAACCCAATATCCTCTATCACGCATGATATTTTCAAAGTCAAGGATTGCACCTTTCTCCAGGTGAGGGTGTGTTTGTGAGATCACAGAGACTAGCTTATTCTTGCTCTGCTTAACCTGACAGTAGTCAATAATCCAGACTAGGATAGAGATAGTCTTAGAACTCGAAGTTCCTCCAGAAACAGCACGAATACGCTTCTTGAGTTGGAAGATTCTCCGAGTGGCTGTTGTGTCCTGAAAGTTAAAGGACTTATTCTCCACTTGTAGTGCTGTCGGATTCATTTAGTTTCGTAGCTATTCCACCATAGATTGGAGTAGGGAGATCTTTTCCGTTAGTAGTCATGTCAATCTTGTCTCCATATTTCTTTGGTTTCATTTTGCTCATTAACCATTTCCTGCTTTCGACTCTAAGCTTAGATCTACTAGTCACTTCTT
>CAZYBY010000127.1:0-8309 GCA_964645385.1 uncultured Sphingobacterium sp. | reverse complement strand
CATTAAAAGTTACACGAAGAGATGCCGATGGAAAAGAATTTCTGATTTATTACATAAAACCTGGAGAAAGCTGTGTAATGTCGCTTTTAGGAAGTATGTATTCAGAAAAAAGCCAAATACAAGCCATTGCTGAAGAAGATTCTGAATTACTTGTAATCCCGATTTATGCTTCATCAGAATGGATTAAAGAATTTCCAGAATGGACTACTTATTTCTTCAGGATATTTCAAAAACGATTCGAAGAACTGCTTCAAGTGGTCGATTCGGTGGCATTTCAAAAAATGGATACTCGAATTTTCAACTTTTTAGTGAAGAAATCTGAAATAAACAATAATAAAACCATCCAAATCACGCATCAACAGATAGCAGATGAGCTTGGAACAGTTCGAGAAGTTGTTTCCCGCATATTAAAACAGCTAGAGCGAGAAAATCAAATAAAACTAGCTCGAAATAATATTACCCTTCTGTAACATTTGCTACATATTTTATTGTTTAAACAACTGATATTTGACGTTAATAATATGTTAATACGTTAACATGTCTTTCTATTAACAAATTAACGTATTAAAGTATTAACGTATTAACATATTAACAAACTAACCAATTAATATTATGAAATCAAACATGGGCTCTTTCGATAGAATCATTCGCGTGATTGTATCGATTTTATTAGTAGTATTATTTTCAACTGATGTTATACAAGGCGCTTTAGGCTGGGTAGTAATTGCAGTAGCTGCAGTGTTTACCTTAACATCGATAGTAGGCTTTTGTCCACTTTATACCATTTTCGGACTAAGCACCAAAAAGAAGTAAAAAAAACTCATTACACATTACTCATTACTCAAAATGTTAAATTCAATTTTATCCCTTTTCGGTTTAGGTAAAAAAATCGATTACAAAGAAATGTTAAAAAATGGTGGCGTTATTGTAGATGTCCGCACAAAAGGCGAATACAATTCAGGTCATATCAAAGGTTCTATCAATATTCCTTTGGATCAGCTATCAGGCAATTTGAAGAAATTCAAAACTGACCAACCTATCATTACTTGTTGTGCTTCTGGAATGAGAAGTGGAGCAGCCAAGAACCTTTTGAAATCAAAAGGTTTCGCCAATACAGTAAACGGCGGGTCGTGGTATAGCTTAAATAATAAAATTTAAAATTAGAATTTAAGCATCTTGAAAATCCTCAAGCTATTGTATTTACTAGTAGCTTGGGGATTTTTTATTTTTCAATCAACAATAATTCAATGCAAAGTATCCCTGTGATTTCCAGATAAATTTTCAGATATTTGCAAAAAAATTTTAAAAAACAATATAATGCAAAATAGAATATTATCAGTGGGTTCTACTTTCCCATCATTTAGTAAAAAGTCAGTTGTATCTATCGAATACAACAAAGAATTTTCAGTTTTAGATTCTAACGAATTATTTAACAATGGAAAATGGACAGTAATGTTCTGGTGGCCAAAAGATTTCACATTTGTTTGCCCTACAGAAATTGCAGAATTTGGAAACCATAATATCGATTTCATTTCTAGAAACACTCAATTAATTGGTGCTTCTACAGATTCAGAATATGTTCACTTAGCTTGGAGAAAAGACCACGCCGACTTGCGTAACTTAACTTTCCCAATGTTAGCTGATACTTCTAAATCATTAGCTGAAGAGTTAGGTATTTTAGAAGCTGAAGAAAAAATCGCATACCGTGCGACTTACATTATCGATCCAGAAGGTGTTATACGTTGGGTTTGCCTAAACGATTTAAGTGTAGGTAGAAATGTAAATGAAGTTATTCGTGTATTAGATGCATTACAAACAGGTGAGTTAACTCCATGTAACTGGACAGTTGGCGAAGCAACACTTTAATATCCTTAGTCGTTAGTCATTGGTCATTAGTCGTTAGTTGCAAACTAACTAAGGACTAATGACCAACGACTAATAACTAACTTCACGCTTATAAAAAGCGAACCCATTCTCTTCATACAACAATTTAATATCTGAATACTTTTCCAATTCAGATTTCTTTGTATTCTTCACTACGATATAAACTGTCTTGTCTATTTTACCTGATCTTAACCATTCATGATCGTATGAAAGTGGATTTGTCGGCTGTTGTTTGTCGGTATAAAATAAATGTGCGTACGATTTAAAGTACATGGGTTGCACATAAGCATTTTCATTTTTCTTACTCTCGTAAAACCTGATCGCAGCGGCTTGAGAAAACAATTCTATTTTAGGTACAATTAACACACTAGTAAAAAACACCATAAGCATCATCGACACAAATAGCCCTATGATTGCTTTTCTATAATGATGAGTTCTATTCATCACAAAATATATTACTAATCCTGCTAGTAAAATAAAGCCTCCTGTAGCATCAAAAATATTCCAATTAATTTGAGCTTGTAAATTCCCTACTGCAAAAGCATCTTTTACCATGTGTATCCATTCGGATTTTCTATTCATAAAGAATGGAAAAGCTAGCAAAACCAATGCAAACAATAGACCCAATGCATAGATGCCATAATGAATGCTTTTGTTCCAACGAGTTTTCCCATGCACCATGTAATACAATGCATAAGCAGATAAAAATGTTAATGGGAAATAGCACAATGATGAATAGTGAACAATTTTAGTTTCTACGATACTAAATAATATTAGCACAACCCAAAACAAAATCTTCATCCAATGTAGTAATACACGTTGATGTTCTGTTGCCACAGATCGCATAAAAAATGATTTTATCATTAAAATAGATGCAGGAAAACATCCAATCAACAATACAATCCAATGGTATAAGAAAGGCCCACCATGCCCAGCATCTTGAGTTGTAAATAATCTTATTTGATAAATAATGAATTCTTTGATAAACCAAAATCCATCATTAATCATTTGAACACCAAACCATACAAAACATACAATTGTAGTGGTAAGAATTAATACTAAAATTTCTGAAAATTTAATCGGGATATCGAATCGATGAACAACGATGTAAACAAATAAACACAATATTGCAATAAGAATTGCAACAGGTCCTTTTACTAATACTGCTAATCCTAAAAAAAGTCCTGCTAAAAAAGCTTTACTAATGGTCTTGTTTCTACCTTTTTCAACTAAAAAACTGAATTGATAAATAGCTAGGAAAATAAACAAATTAAACCAAGGATCCATTATCCCTGATTTAAAATACAGCAAAGTAAGCGTAGTGCCTGCATAACACATTACCCAAAACCACGCGAATTGTTTGTTTAGGTACAGACGACCAACTCTAAATATTGTGATCAGTGTTACTACTCCAGCCATTGCGTTTGGGAACCTAGCTGCAAATTCATTAACACCAAAAATTTTCATGCTTATTACTTGCATCCATATAAACAATGGAGGCTTTTCCCAAAAGTTTTTATAATCTATTTGAACATTGAAATAGTTTTTAGAAACTATCATTTCTCTAGCTGCTTCAGCGAAATTAATTTCATCCCAATCGAATAAGTGAACTTGACCTAAAAAAGGGATGAAGTAGATTAAGGATAATATCAGAATGATAATTTCACTTGAATATTTCTGAATTGCGAATTTCATGTAATCTTATTTTTTTCTTAATGATCGATCTAACCAACTTGATTTATACCAAGTATATCTTTCGAGCACATAAGTAATCATGAATGCAGATAATACTCCTATCATAGAGCCTGCAATAGTATCTTCTAAAAAATGTTGAGATAAATATATTCTAGAGAATGCTACAACACAAGCAATAATTAAATAAAAAATCCCAATAAATTTATTCTTTGTAATTATTGCTAAAAACGTCATGAACGCAAAAATGCTTGTTGTATGTCCTGAAGGGAAACTCATCATTTGGTGAAGTCGGACACCATCTACAAAATGCAAATCTGTTCTATCTTCAAAATATTTACTCGGACGAGGGTAAGTGCTAAAGAAAACTCTTTTCAAAATTTGTACTACTTGAGAGCTTATAGTGTATATCAGCAATGATAAAAGTGAGTACCTATAACTTACCCACAGTAAAAGTATAGTTAATATAATTATTGTTATGCCATCACCTAGGTGCGTTATAATTGGGAAAAACATATCTCCGAACGCAGAATTGTGAGCATTTATGCTTAGAAAAATAACTTCTTTTGAGTAGAATAGCTTTAATATTAAAACTGAAACCAATACAGTTAAATAGGCAATAACAAAAAATTTATTCTCTTGTAATAATTTCCTCATATACCTACAAATCTAATGTAAAATTGAATATTCTTTAAAAATTAGAACCTAAAATGCTTTTTTTTTCTATTTTCATAGAATAATTTATCAATAGCTCATGTTTCAAAAGCTTTTTAGAAAGAAGAACATCCAAAACATTTTAAATGATTTGGAAGCGCGAGATGCTCACCATAGTGGTTTAAATAAAACTCTACGAGTTAGGGATTTAACTGCATTTGGTATTGCTGCAATTATTGGTGCAGGTATTTTCAGTACTATTGGAAAAGCAAGTGCCGATGGCGGACCAGCAGTTATCTATTTATTCTTATTTACAGCCATAGCTTGTGGATTTGCGGCATTTGCATACGCTGAGTTTGCATCAATGGTGCCTGTTTCAGGCTCTGCATATACATATTCATATGTTGCTTTTGGAGAATTAGTAGCATGGATTATTGGCTGGTCGTTGATTATGGAATATGGCATTGGAAACATTACTGTTGCAATTTCCTGGTCTGATTATTTTACGGGTTTCCTTGGCAGCATGGGTCTACATCTACCCGAGTGGATGACCATGGACTATCTTAGTGCCTCACGTGGCTTTCATGATGCAACAAAACTGATTACCAGTGGAAGTGCTTTCCAGAGTTTAGATTCTGGAATGCAAGCGGCTTATACTGCTTGGCAAAATGCACCGAATATTTTTGGATTTCATTTAGTACTTGATATACCGGCCTTGTTCATCATCATTGTAATTACATGGCTCGTTTACCGTGGGATGAAAGAATCTAGAAATGCGAGTAACGCAATGGTTATTGTAAAGTTAGCCATCATTCTGTTGGTTATTGCTGTTGGTATATTTTATGTTGATGTAAATAATTGGAATCCATTTGCACCGAATGGTATTGGCGGAATTCTGAAAGGCGTGTCTGCTGTATTCTTTGCATACATTGGTTTCGATGCGATTTCAACAACAGCAGAAGAATGCGAAAATCCACAACGCGATTTACCAAGAAGTATGATGTGGGCAATAATTATTTGCACAGTTCTTTATATTACTATTGCTTTAGTTTTAACAGGAATGGTGAAATACGATCAATTAGCAGTTGGCGATCCATTAGCATTTGTATTCGACAAATTAAATTTGAAATGGTTATCTGGAATTATAGCTGTTAGTGCAATTGTTGCAATGGCTAGTGTATTATTGGTTTTCCAAATGGGGCAACCTAGAATTTGGATGAGCATGAGTAGAGATGGTTTATTACCTAAAGCATTTTCAAGAATTCATCCTATACACAAAACACCTTCATTTGCTACTATTGTAACTGGTTTTGTAGTAGCTGTTCCTTCACTATTTATGAACCTTACCATTGTTACCGATTTGTGTAGCATTGGAACTTTGTTTGCTTTTGTTTTAGTATGTGCAGGTGTATTACGTTTACAAAACGACCCTACCGTACAAAGAGGGAAATTCAAAACACCATACTTAAATGCAAAATATATTTACCCTTTAATGCTTCTCGCAGGACTTCTGTACTTCTTTAATTATCAAAAGGAAGATGCCATGAACTTTATTCAAAATACACCGAAAGTATATGCTATGGATAAAGCGATAACGAACATGAATGTTGAAGAAGTAAACACATTAAAAACAGCTATAGTAAAAAACGATTCTGCAAATTTCGCATCACATAAAAACGATTTACTTGCATACTTCAATAGCTTTACCATTGAAGAAGCTGCTGCGATTATGATTTCTAATAATGTAAACTATGATCACGTTTACGAAAGCGGATGGAACTTATTTAAACACAAAATTCCAATGTGGATTTTCTTTATCGTGTGCCTAGTACTTGCCTACTATGTATTCCGATATAACTTATCCATAATACCACTGATGGGATTATTATGTTGCTTATACATGATGTCCGAACTAGGTGTATCGAATTGGATTGGCTTTGGGATATGGCTACTAATTGGCTTAATAATTTATTTTAGCTACGGGTATCGTAAGAGTAAATTAGTAGCTAATAGCTAGCTACTAATTACTAGTTTTGAATAATTACTTTCGAATAATAAACTTTATCTGCAGTTACCTTTATAGTGTACAATCCATCGGTTAAATTGTGATTATTAAATTTAACATGAATAACATAACTTGTGGGTTAGGATACACTTCGATTAGTGCTTTTTTTACATCCCTACTCTCTTCAACTCGTAATTCTTAGTTTGAGATAATAGCAATGGCACTTGTTCTATGGTTACGAAACTTAAATCTAATCCGAAACCTTTTTCTTCTGATAG
Source organism: uncultured Sphingobacterium sp. (assembly GCA_964645385.1). Taxonomy (GTDB): domain Bacteria; phylum Bacteroidota; class Bacteroidia; order Sphingobacteriales; family Sphingobacteriaceae; genus CAJBVG01. The sequence continues at coordinate 1,796 of CAZYBY010000127.1, read as the reverse complement.
CGATAATTTTTTCAGCAAGAAATAGATTTGCATGATAATTCTTTCATACAATGGAAGCGAATTGTCTGCAGATAATTTCTTTTCTAATACAATAAATCTGAAATCACCTGTAATGTTATGTTTGTGAAGAGATTCGTATCTACTTGTAATATCTACTTCATTATTTTTCACTAAATCTTCAACCACTTTTCGGAATAACACATTTATTTTTTGTTCTATACGGAATCCTAATTTGAATTCAATTCGAATTACATTTCCTGGAACTAAATGCACTACTTTATATTCAGTTTTATATGGTTCATCTTCAACATCTACGTGTACAAACCAATACACATCAGCACGTTTAGGTTGTTTCTGGAAAATTGAATACATAATTTTTGATTCAATTTCTGAAGTGAAATTAGATCCTGTTAAATACACTAATTGAGACGCATATTTAGGTACACTTTCATCGGCACTTAATTCTTTTAAAATTGGTAAGTAATCATCTAATTCAGAAAAACGTAAGTATCTATTTCTGATTTTTCTGGCATTAATCCACGACCACATAATAGTAAATAGCACACCACCAATTAGCAATGTAACCCAACCACCGTGAGTAAACTTACTTAAATTGGCTACTAAGAATGATATTTCGATGGTAGCATATATTGCTAATAACATTCCAACCACCCAATATGAAAATCTTCTAGTTAATAGATATACCATCAACAAAATAGTAGTCATTAACATGGTTAAGGTTATAGATAGTCCATAAGCCGCTTCCATATGAGTCGACTCTTGGAAATATAATACTACGGCACAACATCCAAACCATAATAACCAGTTAATACTAGGTACGTATAACTGACCTTTCGCATCAGTAGGATAATTGATTTTTACTTTTGGCCAGAAGTTCAAACGTACAGCTTCAGAAATCAAAGTAAATGATCCGCTAATTAATGCCTGACTGGCAATAATTGCTGCGATTGTTGCTAAAGCAATTCCATAAATTAAGAACCAATCGGGCATAATGCTATAAAAAGGATTGGCATCTAAATTCAAACCTTCTTGTGTAACTAACCATGCTCCTTGTCCGAAATAGTTCAACAATAAACATGTTTTAACGAAAGCCCAACTTACTCTAATGTTTGCTCTACCACAATGTCCTAAATCTGAATATAATGCCTCCGCACCAGTGGTACATAGGAATACAGCTCCTAATATCCAAAAGCCAGAAGGATTGTTCACTAAAATATCATACGCATAATATGGATTGACAGCTTTTAAAATTTCAGCGTGTAATGTTATTTGAGAAATACCAACAACACCTAGCATGGTAAACCACAAAAACATTATTGGCCCGAATGCCTTACCTACAAAGCTACTTCCGAACTGTTGGAAAATGAATAATATGGTAATGATTACTAAAACAATTGGTACGGTTTGAATATCAGGATATTTTAATTGAAGACCCTCAATTGCTGAAGAAACTGATATTGGAGGGGTAATAATTCCATCGGCTAAAAGTGTACATCCACCTATAATCGCAGGCAACATCAGCCATTTCGCTTTTCTACGAACTAAAGTATATAGTGAAAATATACCACCTTCACCCTTGTTATCCGCACGAAGCGTGATAATTACATACTTAACAGTTGTCTGTAGGGTTAATGTCCAGAAGATACAAGAGATTGCTCCATAGACTACATCTTTATTGATGGCGTTGCCTTCGCCAATAATTGCCTTTAATACGTATAAAGGAGATGTCCCAATATCGCCGAAGATAATACCCAAGGTAATTAAGACTCCAGCTG
>CAZYBY010000126.1:0-3537 GCA_964645385.1 uncultured Sphingobacterium sp. | reverse complement strand
ACGGTTTCAACCTGAGCAAATGCTTTAGCATATTGTTTGCGCATTCTTTGTAGTTCTTTTTGTGTATCATCAACGCCTTCGTTTAATGTGTCATCAAAATTAAAGTTAATAAAATCATTATTTGTCCCAATCGGTTTTTTTTCTTCCTGCTTTGGCGGGTCTTCAATCTTAATAGAATTTAGATCAGGTATCTTAAATTCATCAGTTTTAACCTCTGTTAGTATGTCCGCTTCAAACTTACTCTTTTTCTTCCTTGCCATCTGTTTGCACCCCAAAAGCCCTTATGAACTCTTTATAGAATTCACCAGTAAGCCATGCTTTACCTAATATCTTGCCACTTTTTTCATCCCCAAAGTCAACTCCTACAAGGATGCGACCCTCTTCTTTATTATGCTCCAATAATGCTAATTTCTTCTGTCTGATAAAATCCTTAAAGTAGGTTTTAGCCATTGTCGCAAATAAAGCTTTATTCATATCCATTAGACTAACCTCGTTTGTTTAGCTGCTTTAAATTCCAATGAGATTATGTGCCCAATTTGTGAAGCTCCAAGCTGATTCTTGACTATGTTATCTACAAGTACATAGTCTCCTGAAACTGTAAATGCAAAAGTAACCCCATTATTTGTAACTTCGAAACTGGCAAATCCAGTTTCTTTCTCATCGCCTTGCTTATCCATAGTAGTTTTATGATCCATCTTTTTTAACTGTAGCTCCATCTTTCACCGCCTCTTTGACTTCAGATTTAGTCTCTGCCTTAAGAATCCGCTCTAGCTCAAATTCGCAAGACTTAGAGACAAATGTTTCCAAATCCTTATGAACTTTCAGAATCTTTTCTGTTTCTTCCTTTTCCAGATTCATTTTAACTTTTACTTCCATATCATTTCACCTCAGAAATATCAGGAAATTCCGCTTTGCTAAATGTATTTAAGACTGTATCAAAAATGAAAACATGTTTTTGAGGAAGCTCTACGATCTCTTTCTCAGCTTTAAGCCATTCTGATTCAAATTTAACCGCTATTAACTGTTTTACTTTCTCTCGATCCAATTGATGAACTAACTTCATTATGAAGTAAATTTGAGCTTGAGCAAGTAATTTCTTACTCGCTTCCTGCGGTCTTTGAGTAGTTAAAATAACAGGCCATATACCATAATTTCTACCTGCTCGCCAGATTCTTCTTAATCCTTGTGAATATTTACCTGCTCCTTCAGGGCAATAATCCACTATTTCATCTATAACTAATGCAAAATTACCGCGCTTTATTGCCCAAACATAAAACACGTTAGCAAATAATACTAGTTGATCCTCATCGAAAGCAGAAAGATCAAAAACTATGTTCTTTCTTTCTGATTTTCCTTTAAGATATTCTTTTCTCATTCTCTCAAAAAGCATAAGATAATTAGCGCTCGATGCTTCAGAAATCTTTATGTAACTTGCATTAGACATAAGTTTCTTTCTTGTGATTGCTCCCAACGTGTCAAAAACATAAACTTGCTTCTGTACTAATTGAGCCATAATAGCCATGGCATAAGTCTTACCACTGTTTTTAAGTCCCATTACTGAAATAGTGTTATAATGCTCTGAATTAACTATTTTTGTTAAATTTTCAATCATAGAAACCAACCCGATACAAAATAGCACCTACCCAATCTGAAAGTTTTTTAGTAAAAATATACTGAATAGTTATATCCTCTTCATCATGTACTTTCTCTGTAGTTATGCTTTGACCATTAACGATTTTCTTTGTCTTAGAAGTAAAAAGAATATTCCAGCTATCCATATTTTGCCCATTTCTAACACGTCTTAAATTAAGTAGTTCACGCATCCAGTCTGAACCTAATGCCGATTGAAGAAGGATAACCTCTGTATCTGAGAGCTTATCTTTTGAACGTAAGTATATATGATAGCCTTTCTTAGTTTTACATACTTTCTCAACTTTAAGTGATACTACCTTCATTTTCTTAATAAATCTAAGACGTTTCTCTAAATCTGAAACAAGATAAAGGATATTATCTAATCTGTCTATGTCTAGTTTAATTAACGTCATAACATAGCCTCCGTAGCCATCTTTCTCCAAGTAGCTTTAAATCGATCATTTCCTCTCATTTCAATATGCCCTTTTTGTAAATCTCCTGCATCCGCTATCCCTAGACGAAACTCTGCAAAATCTAGACAACGATCGAGGATAAAAGCATCCATAGCTTGTTCGAATATTCGCATTTGATTAGATTCTGCCACTATGAATGCATCAAAATCTATCTCTGCCCGTTTATCCTTTCCTGAATATGAGATAACAAAAACATACTTGCTAAGTCCTGCTTCTTGTTCATCTTCTTTATGATAATTATATAATTGATTAATGCGTTTCTTACTCCTTTTTGAAAGAGTTTTAGCCCTTGCATAAAGCTTAAGCTTCTTCTTAGTACCGCCTCTCACGTTCTTAGTAAGAAGAAAACTTATACGTTCAGAGTAAGAAACATGCATTTAATCAGCTCCTCTTTTTCACTTCATTTATAACAATTTCCTTATATGTTTGACCGTCCTTTGTTGTTTCTTTGATTCCTAACGTCAAAACAGCCCCTATGTAATTTTTCATCGCAGGCCCACATTCTTTGATTATTTTTCTTGCTTCTTGAGCAAATAACCAAAGATTCTTTTTTTCTGTTCCTGTCGCATCCAAGGAAACACAAACAAGATATTTGTTATATGATTTTCCTTGTTTTGACGTTAAGGGAATTCTTTTAATTTCTTCATCAATTTCCACAGTCATCCCATCAACTACATCTTCAGCTTTTAAATCTTCCAATCCTACTAATTCCTTCAATTCGTCCATACATTACACCTTTGTTCTTTCTGCTATTTTCTCTCTCTCATATAAGTCAACAGCAAGCAGGTACGCGCCCCTGTTCCAAGGGGACACATCCTTATAAACAAAACCTGCCCATCCCTGCGCTTTGACTGCGAGTGAGTGTTCATACTGTAACTTATATATTTTTCCCTTGATAGGTACAGCAACTAATGAATTTTCACGATCAACATATTCTACATGCCGAACCATCTGTCCTTTAAATCTAATGACTCTAACCGGCAGTCCTTCATATTTTGAATTAGTTGCTTTGATTTCATAAATTCTTAAAAGTAAAATACCGCTCAGATTACGATATGCATTGGGTATCTTGATTATGTACGGTTGATTCTTACGTACATATACTATTTCACTCCCTAATTTCCCAAAATCTTTTCTGTAGATACAAAAGAGATTAGTAAAACCTGAATCTTCTGTTTTTTCAAGAATAGTTAATGCATTAACTAACTCACCCTCTAGCAATTCATCCTGAGCTACTCGTATAATCATATTAATACCCCTTTCGCCATTACGCATAACTTTAAATAGTTTTGCTGCGAAAATTAATCAATGATTGCGTAGAGTTTAGTCTGACCCTCGAAAACCAGACCTCGTATATCTTTACGCAATCGCCCCCATTCCTCTAATTCTTTGACTGTCCAATTAGTTACATCCACTTTTCTTTCTTTTCTTT
>CAZYBY010000125.1:0-5038 GCA_964645385.1 uncultured Sphingobacterium sp. | reverse complement strand
GCAAAAGAATATCTTAAAAATACTGGTAGAAAATTAGCAATAGAAATTGAAACAAGAAGTATAGTTGAAGTAGAGGAAGCTTTAGCAGAAGGGGGGGTTCAAAGAATAATGTTCGATAATTTCAGTTTTGATGAAATTCGTTCAGCAATATCTTTAGTAAATGGTCAATATGAAACTGAAGCTTCTGGTGGAATTACCATAAATAATGTAGTTCAATACGCAGAGTGCGGGGTGGATTTTATATCTATGGGAGCATTAACGCATTCTGTTAAGGCCTTAGATTTAAGTTTAAAAGCCGTTTAAATCAGTATTTTAGATACTATTAAGCATATTTTAATTTTCAGAAGAGAAAAAAGTACTATTTTAGTGAATTAGTAATGATTTCAGTTAGTACTTCTATAGCGCTTTTGGCTTCGTATCTATACGGATCTATACCCACTGCCATTTGGATTGGCAAGGCATTTTATGGTATAGATGTACGTGAATATGGTAGTGGTAACGCCGGTGCTACAAATACATTCAGAATTTTAGGTAAAAAAGCAGGAATCCCTGTTTTGCTTATCGATATTCTTAAAGGTTTTACGGCTACAAACTTGGTTTATTTCGTTGGAAACTATGTACCAGGATCTGTACAGTTTGCAAACTTTCAACTAGTTTTAGGAATCACAGCGGTTATCGGACATATTTTCCCTGTATTTGCAGGTTTTAGAGGAGGGAAGGGTATTGCTACATTGTTTGGGATGATTTTAGCTGTACATCCTGCTGCTTCGCTTATTTCTTGTGGTGTATTCGTAATCGCATTAATTCTTACAAGATACGTTTCCTTTAGTTCAATGTTGGCAAGTTTTATGTTCCCAGTTAATATTATTTTGTTCTTCAGTGAAACTACAACGCGTACTCAATTACTATTTGCCATAGCAGTTTGTATTTTAGTGATGATTACGCATCAAAAAAATATTGAGCGCTTACTTAAAGGCAAAGAATCTAAAGCAAATATTTTCAGAAAAAAGGCTGAATCCTAGTGTTTTGGTCAAGTATTTGCTATCATTTATCAATAATATACAAATCTAATAATGAGAAAATTTTTTATTGCTACAGCTTTTTCAATCGCTGTAATTCCTATTGCAATTTTTGCACAATCATTAAAACCAGTACCTTGTTCTACCTACGAATACATGAGAGATGTTCAGATGAAGGACCCTCAATTTGTACAAAATCAAGCAATTTTAGAACAGGCTTACGAGTTTGCTAAAACTCATCCTCAAAAATCTGCACAACAAACTAAAAGGATTATTCCTATTGTATTCCACATATTACACAATGGTGGTGCAGAGAATATACCTAAAGAAAGAGTTTTAGAACAAGTTGCAATTCTTAATAAAGATTTTCAACGTCTGAATTCAGATACTTCACAAACAAATCCTATTTATAAATCGGTAGCTGCGAATTGCGAAATTGAATTTCGTTTAGCACAAATTGATCCAAATGGTAATTGTACAGATGGAATTGTTCGTGTAAAAACACCTTTAACATACAATGCTGATGATGCTATTAAAGCAGTTAGTCGTTGGCCAAATAATAAATACTTTAACGTTTGGGTTGTAGAAACTATTAGTGGTGCCACATTACCTTCAGTAATATTAGGACGTTCACAATTTCCAGGTGGAAGCAATGCCACCGATGGAGTATTGTTGAAATACAACGTTTGTGGAAACACTAGCACTTTTAATAATTATGGGAGAACTTTAACCCATGAAATCGGTCACTCATTAAATCTTCGACATATCTGGGGAGATGGAACTTGTGCATCAGATTTCGTTGATGATACTCCTCCACACGAAACAGCAAACTCTGGATGCCCTGTAAATAAAGTTTCTGTTTGTGCAGGTAATAAAATTGAAATGATCGAAAATTACATGGACTATACAGATGGTTCTTGTCAGAATATGTTCTCTGCCGGACAAAAAGCTAGAATGGATATAGTTTGGAATAGCACTCAAAATAGCAGAAACAATTTATATTCTCCAGCTAACTTAATCGCTACTGGTACAAACGATGGTTATGTTCCAGTTCCTTGTGTTCCTGTTGCTGATTTTAATCGTAAACAAGAGGCTTGCACTGGTACTGCTGTTGCCTTTACCGATGGAAGTTTTAGAGGAACTCCAACAAATTGGGAATGGACTTTTGAGGGTGGAACTCCAGCTGTATCTAATCTTCAAAATCCAAGTGTAGCATATGCTAATCCTGGATCTTTTGCTGTAAAATTAAAAGTTTGGAATTCTGCAGGTACAGATAGTGTAGTTAAATCAAATTTCATAAGAGTATTTGAAACAACTTCAACTAAAACATTGCCATACTCAATGGACTTCCAAGATGCTACTAAATTCAATGAAGAAATTTATAATCGTGTTGAAAATACTACAAACTGGACAATCGCAAATAATGCAGGTTTCGGTTCAACATCTTCATTAGTAATGAATTTCTATGGTAAAAATGATGGACAAATCAACTCAATTATTTTGCCTAGTGTTAATTTAAAAGGCACTAGCGCTCCAAAGATATCATTCGATTATGCTTATGCACAGCGCTCAGTAACTTCCTTAGATCGCTTACAGGTGGGCTTATCTAGAAATTGTGGTTCTACTTATTCTGTGCTATTCAATAAAACTGGTGCAGATATCGCAACAGCTGGAGTTACATCTGTTTCATTCGTTCCAAATGGAGATGCACAATGGGCACACGTAGATTTATCTTTAAGTAATTTTGCTACATCAACAAATACATTAATAAGATTTTTAGCCGAAAATTCAGGTCCTGGAAATAACATCTACATCGATAATATTGTAATAAGTGTTGCTACAGGTATGGAGAATTTAATACTAAACAATTTAAACTTATCTATTGCTCCAAATCCTTTCAACTCTTCAGCTAAGGCAAGCTTTAACTTATTTACTGAAGCGAGTGTAAAAGCAGATCTTTACGATTTATTAGGTAGAAAAGTAAGTGCCGTTTTTGAAGGTAACTTATCTGCAGGCCAACAAGAAATCAATATTACCTCTGAAAACACACAGGATTTAAGTGAAGGAATTTATATTCTTCAATTGAACGTAAATGGTGTGTTGAAATCGGAGAAAGTGATGCTGAAAAAGTAGTATCAAGTATTGAGTAATGAGTAGTGAGTATCGGGTGGAAAATATATTTATACCCAATACTCACTACTCATTACTCACTACTCATTACACTAAATATAGCTTTCGCTTTCAGCAAGCACTCTTCATATTCCTCTTCTGGATTAGAGTCCAATGTTATCGCGCTTCCTACGTTGAAGTTTATCTTTTGAGATTTTGTGTCGATAAAGATTGAACGAATTAATACGTTAAAATCAAAATCTCCATTTGGCTTTAAATAGCCTATTGAGCCTGAATATGCTCCTCTTTTGAAGCATTCATATCTTTCTATTAATTCCATTGCCTTTACCTTAGGAGCACCTGTCATGGAGCCCATAGGGAATGCATTTTTTATTACATCAATAGAATCATATTTCGAATCTAATTCAGAAGATACAGTGCTTATCATTTGATGTAACTGAGGGAATGTATATATTCCGAACAGTTCTTCTACCTTAATGCTTCCAGTAACTGCAGTTTTTGTTAAGTCGTTTCTTACTAAATCTACAATCATTACATTTTCAGCTCGCTCTTTTTCTGAATTCAACAAAGTCGACTTGTCCACTTCAACATTATCAGTTTTCTTTATTGTTCCTTTAATTGGTTGTGAGACGATTTTATTGCCTTCTCTTTTTAAAAAACGTTCCGGACTTGCTGATAATATATATAAATGGTCAATTTTTAGAATACCAGAAAATGGGTTAGGGGAGAGTGTGTTTAATTTAAAATAAAGATCAATGGGTTTATTATTATATCCTGTTACTTCGAAAGGTATACAATAATTAATCTCATAAACATCGCCATCCAAAATATGTTGTTGAATAGCTTTCACATTTCTAACATATTCGTCTTTTGAAACATGTTGAATAATGGAAATTTGACTAGATTCTTTTACTGAGGAATTAGGTTCTATATAATCGATATCTAAAGCACTTGAGCTAACTAAATTATGGTTTTGCTCCTCAATTGTAACTTCTTCTTCAAAAAAGAAAGCACTGGGGAATTCAATGAAAGCCTTGTTATTGCTACTTAATCGCTCTACATCATTTTTTAAATCATAACTTAATAAACCATATATTGGTTTAGTAGCTTCTTTAGTAAAAGCACGTAATTCTTTGAAAGCGTAATTTGCTTCTTGCTTTAAAAAAGTTTTAGAACCAAAGCTTAATTTCCAACGATAAGAAGTAAACTTTTCTTGATAATCATTAGCATTCAGTAAACAAAAAAATGATTCAGCTTGATCTACAAACTGAATCATTTTCTTTTTATTATCCTCTGTGCAAGGAATGCTAAACATTTTTACTTTGATAAGATCAATGTTTGCACACGATCAGGACCAACTGATAAATATTTTATAGGAACCTCTAATGCTTTTTCTAAGTAGTCTATATAGTTTTGAAGCTTTTGAGGAATTTCATTTTGCTCTCTTATACCTGTTAGATCTTCATTCCAACCATCTAGTTCTTCATAAACAGGTTCAGGTTGAATAGCAATAATATCGAATGGCATATAATCAATTTTCTCTCCATTCCAGATGTAATGTGTGCACACTTTTACTTTCTCGAATCCACTTAATACATCAGCTTTAGTCATTACTAATTCTGTAACACCATTTAGCATGATAGCGTATTTCAATGCTGGTAAATCAATCCAACCGCATCTTCGAGGGCGACCAGTAGTAGCGCCAAATTCGTGACCAATTCTTCTTAGTTCTTCACCAATTGCATTGTCTAATTCTGTAGGGAATGGTCCGCTACCCACACGAGTACAATAAGCTTTGAAAATACCAATTACTGATCCGATTTTAGAAGGAGCAGTACCTAAGCCTGTACATGCACCAGCTGTAGTTGTATTAGATGAAGTAACAAATG
>CAZYBY010000124.1:0-2235 GCA_964645385.1 uncultured Sphingobacterium sp. | reverse complement strand
TTTCAGATTTTAATACTCCTAATCTCCAGTTCAATAATTGTCCTTTAGTGATTTCGGTAATCATTTCTGCTAATTTCTTTTGTTGCAATTGGAATCCACCTATTGGGCGATCAAATTGAACACGTTCTTTCGAATAACGAAGAGCTGTATCATAGCAATCCATTGCTGCACCCATTGCACCCCAAGCAATACCATAACGAGCTTGATTTAAACATCCTAATGGACCTTTCAAACCTTCTACATTTGGTAAAATATTTTCTTTAGGTACACGAACATTATCAAATACTAATTCACCAGTAGCAGAAGCACGTAACGACCATTTATTGTGCGTTTCTGGTGTTGAAAAACCTTCCATTCCACGTTCAACAATAATCCCTTTAATTTTTCCTGCTTCGTTCTTTGCCCAAACCACAGCGATATCTGCGAAAGGTGCATTTGAAATCCACATTTTTGCACCATTTAAAATTACATGGTCGCCATCTTCTTTATAATTAGTAAGCATACCAGCAGGGTTAGATCCATGGTTCGGTTCAGTTAAACCGAAACATCCCATAAACTCACCAGTAGCTAACTTTGGTAAATATTTTCTGCGTTGTTCTTCCGATCCATAAGCATAGATAGGCCACATTACTAATGAACCTTGTACAGATGCTGTTGAACGAATACCTGAATCTCCTCGCTCTACTTCTTGCATAATTAAACCATATGAAATATAATCCATTCCACCACCACCATATTCCGCTGGAATTGTAGGCCCGAACGCACCAATTTCACCTAAACCTTTTACTAAATGCTTAGGAAATTCTGCACGTTGTGCATAATCTTCGATAATAGGACTTACTTCTTTCTTTACCCAATCACGTACAGAGTTGCGAACTAATTTGTGTTCTTCTGTTAATAACTCATCGAGTAAATAATAATCTGGAGCTTCAAAAAGATCTGTTTTAGCCATTGCTATTATATATATTTGTTTGTTGAGGCAAAGGTAATAAAAAACTCAAAAGGGCTTAATAATGTATACAATCTCTTTAAATAATATAGAATTTCATTCCTATCACGGATTTTATCAGGAAGAAAATCTAATTGGTAACAATTTTATAGTAGATATTGTTGTAGAACTAAATGATAATAATTTCAAAATTGAAGAATTAACAATGACTGTCAATTATGAGACCTTATTTCAAATTGCGAAAGAAGAAATGTCTATTACTAGAAAATTATTAGAAACGGTAGTGAAGTCAATTTACGACAGAATAAAATTATTGAACAATAATATTCACTCTATAGAAGTAACGCTAACTAAAAAACATGTGCCAATTGAAGGGATGATTGGGAATGCAAAAGTAACTTACAAGAGTATAGAGAATCGAGAATCTAGAATCTAGTCGTGAATATATTCTAATTCTAACGACTAAAGACCAACGACTAAAGACCAACGACTAATTTAAAATAAATGCAGTATCAAAAAATAAATACAGAACACATCAATTATTTTCAATCCATTTTAAGTAAAGAGCAAGTTCTTTTTGCAGAAGAAGATAAATTGGAATATTCTCATGATGAAACGGAAGATTATATTTTCATTCCGGAATTAGTATTGATTCCTGCAAATACCAATGAGGTTTCTACAATTTTAAAATATTGCAACGAGCATTATATTCCGGTTACACCTCGAGCAGGTGGAACAGGTTTGAGTGGTGGTGCATTGGCTGTTGAGGGTGGTGTAATAATGAGTATGGAGAAATTCAATAAAATTATTGAAGTTGATACTCGCAATTTACAAGCAACAGTAGAGCCTGGTGTTATTACTCAAGTATTTATGGATGCTATTTCCGAACACGATTTAATGTATCCTGTTGATCCTTCGAGTAAGGGCTCTTGTATGTTAGGTGGAAATTTAGCAGAATCGTCTGGTGGCCCGAGAGCAGTAAAGTATGGTACTGTAAGAGATTATGTATTGAATATCGAAATGGTTTTGCCAAATGGTGAAATTATATGGACAGGTGCTAATACTTTGAAATATGCATCAGGATATAACTTGACACAGCTTATGATTGGCTCTGAGGGTACACTTGGAGTAATTACTAAAATTGTTTTCAAATTAATTCCTGCACCAAAGCATAATTTACTTTTACTAGCATCTTTTTATGATTCTGAAAATGCTTGCGATGCGGTATCTTCAATTTTCAGAGCCGGACAAAATCCTTCTGCATTAGAATTTATGGAGAAAGATGG
>CAZYBY010000123.1:0-4663 GCA_964645385.1 uncultured Sphingobacterium sp. | reverse complement strand
TATTTTTTTTATCGCCAAGCATTAGCTGAGAAAATTGTTTGGTATGTCCCAAAAGCTTTTGAAAATATTGGCGATTGGAAGAAAATAAAATAATCGTAAAGTCTTAAAAGCATTAAAAAAAATACAAACCCGTAGTTGTAGATTCTGAGTTTCGATTTATAAACAATCATTGGATAAGCAAGCATTAGAAATGGTTGAAGATATAATCCTAATCGTCCAATCATCATTAACGTTAACCCGATTGGAATTAGAATAAAACTTATTATCACCAATTTAAAAGGCATTTTCAACAAAGTATCTTGAGTTCTGTAGAAAAAAATCAAACTCAATAAAAAAATAGAATTTAATATTATTCCTAAGCCAGATGAAGCATCTTGACCACCTTCATAAACAGAATATTTATCAAAATTATCAGCAGCAAATACTAGAAATACTGGAAATAAACTTGGCGCTATTTTAAATAATGACAAATAAGCAACAAAAATTAGAATCCCTACATAATTATTAATCTTGAATTGTATTCTGCCCAGTGGATAAATTAATAAAAGAATATAGGCTGATAGATGGAATTGTGCTGCTAGTGCAATGCAAAGTATAAATTTGATTAATTGCTTTCGTTCAATATATCTAATTGAGAAAATGAAAATTAGAATAGCCAAATTTTGTCGCATAGCAGATAAATTCAGTAAAAAATTACCAGTACCGAAAATATATAAGAACATTGCAAACCAATAAAACTTGGGATCTACGTATTTCTTGAAGAAATGATAAAAGGTAAATGCATTTAAAGCTGATAATATAATCACAAGACTGAAGAATCCTATTGGCTCAATTATCCAATTCAGTATTACCCAACCTGGTTCAACTTGTAATCCTACATCTGATAAAGTTAAACTAGCATACGAATTAATATCATTAAATACCTCTACATAACTAGGGTAATCATTCCCGTAGTTATATCTTAATGCAGAAAATAGAAAAATAAAGAAAAATGAAAATTTTAGTCCATTCTTAATATACTTCTCCCCTTCTAACCAAGAAAGAAACATAGAAAATAATCCTAAAATTGTAACGAAAATCATTTTAATTAAAATGAGTATAAATATGTTTAAAATCAGACTTCACTTGATTAGCAGGTCTGTTATTACTCATATAGCTTATAGCATTTTGAGATAAACGGCTAGCGAGTCCTGGAGAATCTAAAATCGACATAACATGCATTGCTAAAATTTCGAATTCTTCAAATCGATATAATAAACCATTAACTCCATGTGTTAAATATTCTGAAACACCCCCAACATTAGAAGCAACTGCTGGAACTCCAACATTTAATGCTTCAATTAATGTAGAACTATGATTCTCTATGCTAGATACCATAGCAAATACATTCGCTTTAGACATCTCAGTAGCCATTTCTTGAGAAGATAATCTACCAAGGAATTGAATATTATTTTTTAAATTATATTTTTCTATAAGCGATTTAACGTAATTGGTATACCCATTAATTTTTAGCTTTTGCTTAAAATTCATTTCAAATGGTGAATTTTCGCCCGGAACTTTTAAAAGTACATTAGGGTATTTCCTTACAACTATGTTTAGTGCTTTTATTAACATGTGTAATCCTTTAATTGGATATCCCGAAGCATTGCATAGAATAGTGTTCTTTTGCATTGATTCTTCATTCCACTTTGTTTGTATAAAAACATCTTTTATACTTAGATTACTTTTAAATGCTTTGATATTTGGTGCAATAGCTTTACAATGTAATTCACACCAATTATTTTCAACAATTACATAATCGGCATTACGCAACATCAACATTTCAGTTACAGCACGAGATTTAAAATTTTGTCTTTGTTTATCTATCCAATCCCACTTCAAAATGTCTCTAAATGTGATATTATTTATTTGATCCCAAGTGCTAATGCCAGAGTGATAATGTTTTGCAATTGAACTCAATAATCCTTGCATATAGATAATCGTGGGAACCTTAGGCATACATTGTTGTGCAAGGTATCCATGAGTGAATTCTGTGCCCCAAATTTGTAAAACTTTAGGTTTTATTGCCTGAGCTAAATATTCCCATTCTTCATAATTACTTGAAGAATTTATATCGTATTCAAACGGGTACCCTCCAGGTAAAATATAAAAATGAGTATTCCCAATTTTATGCTCTATTCGTTTATTTATTCTACTTACAGTAGCAATATGTAACTCAATTTCAGAGTCATCCTTTACTGCCTGATATGCTGCATCCAACCAGCTACCACTTGTTTCATTGGGCTCCCCGAGCATTTCACACATTGGGCCAAAGGGGATATTTGTAACCCAGAGTATTTTTTTAATTGACATTAAAAATTTTCCTTAAAAATTGTTTTGCAATTGTTCGTTCCGAATTTTCCATCGCAGTAAAATAGATTCCTAACAATAGCCAAAGTATTGATGCTATTGATACAGAAATAAACCTAACCAAACTTGTAGGAAAAATATAGTGTATGATAAATAGTGGGCTCACAAATGCTAGCACATAGATCATGCGTAAATATGCTCTGCTGATGAATTCACGAACATTAAAATTAATTAATCTCTTCAGTAAGTATTGTCTAATAACCATATTTACCAATGAAATAACAGTGTATGTTACAAGAATGGTGTATGCTGGATATCCTAGTTTAAATAGAAAATATGCTACTGGTAAACCGAACAAAACCATTGTACTAAGAATAATCTGAAAATATTTTATTTTACCAGTTGCATGTACAGCTGCGGGAATACCCGCGCTCATTGTGGTGATTAATGCATTCAAAATCATTAATTGAACAAAAATTTCCGTATTTGCAGGTGCATTTTTCAACCATAAATTTAGAACGAAATCGGTTTCTAATAGAATTGGTAAGGATGGTATTAGCATTAAAAGGAATGAATACTTCGATGAGAATATTACTAATTGCAAAGTTCTATTTGTATCTCCCCCACTAAAACTTTTTGTGATTTGTGGTATCGCAGCTTGATTTAAACTTTGTGAAAACATTTTAACCATGGTGTTCACTTGGTTAGCTATTCCAAAACTTGCATTTAATAATGTACCAAAAAATCTATTAATAATCATAGATGAAATTTGAACTTCAGCAGCACTTGCCCCTGCGCCAAACATTATCCATATTGAAAACTGAAACATCTCCTTATAATATTTCAATTTACTTTGGAAATTCCATTTTGTTATATTGGGGAATTTACGGTATCCATATACTATAAAAATGATGGAGGGTATTAGTGTAACAATACTAATTAACAGTGAATATAATCTAATTCTATTCCCGTCGAAATTAAATACAAGAAGTACTGCTAATAGTGCTAGAATACTTCTCAATATTTCTGCAATAGCGTTTATCCAGAATTTTTCTTTTGCAGTAATTAAGCCTTGGTGTGGAACACTTATTATTGAAACAAAAGTACTTGCTATAGATAAATGAAAAACAAATAAAGCATCATCAATTTTATCTGCATTAACAACTAAATAATTTTTAATATAGTATACACCAATTGTTTCTGCTATTAATACTACTAAAAATGCTAGTCCGATATGGATCATCAAACTAACATTGAAAACATTATTTACTTCAGCGTTTTCTTCTTTGCCTAATTCAAATGCGATGAAACGGTATGTTGTAGAAACCATGACATTGTTTAAAAATGCCATCATAAATACTATTCCACCAACTACATTATATAAACCAAAATCAGATGTTCCTAAGGCTTGCAGTATAAAACGTGATGAAAGTAATCCTACAATAGAAACCACAATTAATCTTAAATACAAGATTAAACTGTTTTTAATTATTGTAGAATTCTCTTTCAATGTATTATTTTTTAAAATACTTAATGATACCGATATTATGAAACATCAATCTTATAAAAGTCTTGACTTTTGCTACGGAGGTAGTCTCGAAGTGCTTATATAATATTTCGCTCGACTGTTTGTCGGGTTGAATATTTACATCGAAAATATTTTGGTTAGAATAACCTTTGAATATCTCTTGTGTACTGTATACTTCTTTTTCATCTGCTACACAATTAATTCCAGATCCATCATGTCCAATATTCCTTACTCTACTTATAGCAGGAAAGACAGAATACATATTGTTTAAGAACTGATGCAAACTGATAAATCCATCTCCATGTAATTTATGCTTTTCTAGCATTAGCAATAAAGCAGGTAAATAATGGTTCGCAACAGCATTTAACTTATAAACTTTATTATAATTCTTAAGAAATTTTTTTGCGGATAATAATGCTGAATCTACATTCATATCTACTTCATTCCACTTATCTCTCCAAATGCCTGCACCCCAAGCTGAATATCCCTGCCATAAATATGTGTTATTACTAAATGCTTCATAATTTACTGGGTAATTATACCCAGAAATTGAAAACACATCAGACCTATCCTTATAACATTCTAAGCCATTATTCATGAAATTCAAAAAATCTTCCGAAAACACATTATCATCTTCAAAAAATATTAATCGGTCGTAATTTTTAAATATTTCTTTACGGGCCGACATTATATTTTCTCTTCCCCAATTTTCAGGTCGTATAAAAAGTGTAACAGACTTAAATCCAGTTATAGTTTTTGCGTAGTCAATTACTAATTGATTGTTAA
>CAZYBY010000122.1:0-1552 GCA_964645385.1 uncultured Sphingobacterium sp. | reverse complement strand
TAAATCGCATTCTACTTGTTATGCATTCGTAGCATTTCAAACTGCATATTTAAAAGCTAATTATCCATCAGAATATATGGCTTCAGTATTAACTCATAACTTGAGTAATATTGATAAAATTACATTCTTCATGGAAGAGTGCAGAAGAATGGGCATGTCTGTTCTTGGTCCGGATATTAACGAAAGTATTTATAAGTTTTCGGTAAATGCAGAAGGGCAAATTCGATTTGGTTTAGGAGCGATTAAAGGTGTAGGAGAAGCGGCAGTTCAATCGATTATTGATGAAAGAAATGCAAATGGAAAATTTACTTCAATTTTCGATCTAGTAAAACGAGTAAACTTAAGAGCAGCGAATAAGAAAACCTTCGAATCGTTAGCAAATGCTGGAGCTTTCGATTCATTCGGATTACATCGTGCAACTTATTTTAACCAAGAACCAAATGAAACAGGTAATTTCTTAGAACGAATTATTCGCTTCGGAGCAAATTATCAAGATAGTTTACAATCAGCGCAATCATCTTTGTTTGGAACAGGTGCAGCATCTCAAATTCCTGAACCTAGAATTCCAGTATGTGAAGAGTGGGGATTTCTTCAGAAATTAAGATATGAAAAGGAAGTTGTAGGATTTTACATTTCTGGACATCCATTAGATGAATTCAGATTTGATTTAGATAAATTCTGTTCGGCAAATGTGAACGACCTGAAGTTGATTAGTAAGTTTTCGGCTAATAAATTTGAGACAAATAATACTGCCGAGAAAGCTGAAGAAGATTCTGATGAGAATGCAGCTGAAAGTCAAAACGAGCGATTTGAAAAATTAAAAAATAGAGAATTGAGTTTAGGCGGTATGGTGAGTGGGGCTAGTCATAGAATCGCTAAATCGGGCAAGCCTTATGGATCATTATTCGTAGAAGATTATAGCGAACAGATTGAGATTACACTATTTGGCGACGATTATCTTAAATTTAAACCATATTTGAATGAAGGCCTTTTCTTATACATTAAAGGTAAAACTCAAGAGCGATATGGTAGAAAAGGAGATTGGGAGTTTAAAGTAAATCAGATTCAATTGCTGACAGATGTACGTGACAAACTGACTAAGAGCATGACTATCAGTTGTTACTTGAGCGATTTAAACGAACAATTATTGCACGAGATTGTTAGTATAATTGAAGAAAACAGTAAAATTGATGCTCAAAAGAACTGTGAACTCAAGATTAAAGTAGTAGATCAGGAGCAGGGGATTGCGATGGAAATGCCTAGCCGAAAAATTAAGGTTAGTCCAACTAACGAACTACTCAGAGCATTTGAACAATTAAAAGGAGTATCCTTTAGATTGAATTAATGACAAAATTGCTGATATGAGGAATTGGCAATAAATTTGATAAAAGATGTTACATTGTACTTAGTACAGTGTACTAGGAACAATTGATAACAATTAAAAACAAGATAAAATGGCTTTAGAATTAACAGACGCAAACTTCGACGAATTAGTGTTGAAATCAGATAAACCAGTTTTGGTAGATTTCTGGGCAGAATGGTGTGGACCATG
>CAZYBY010000121.1:0-10058 GCA_964645385.1 uncultured Sphingobacterium sp. | reverse complement strand
GGAAGAGGTATAGGGTTTGAATGCGTTGAATCATATCTATTAGTCGTTAGTCCTTAGTCCTTGGTCGCCAGTACAAAATTACTTTGTCTAAGGACCAAGGACTAAGGACAGATTATTTATTTAATAAACTTAAATCCCTTGCCAATATACTTCGCGCTGTTTCCTAATTCTTCTTCGATGCGTAGTAATTGGTTGTATTTTGCAATCCGGTCTGAGCGTGATGCTGAACCAGTTTTAATTTGTCCGCAGTTTAATGCTACCGCTAAATCGGCAATAGTATAATCTTCAGTTTCTCCAGAGCGGTGACTCATTACCGATGTGTAAGCGTTAGTATGCGCTAAGTTTACTGCGTCGATTGTTTCGGTTAGAGTACCAATTTGGTTAACTTTAATTAAAATTGAATTAGCGATATTATTTTTTGTTCCTTCTACTAAACGATTTACGTTTGTTACAAATAAATCGTCGCCTACTAATTGAACACTGTTTCCGATTGATTTTGTTAATTCAGCCCAACCACTCCAATCGTCTTCTGCTAAACCATCTTCAATAGAAATGATCGGATATTTTTTACTCCAGTCTGTCCAGTAAGCAACCATTTCCGAAGAGGTTAATTTCTCTCCACTTGATTTATGGAAGTGATATACTTTTTCTTCAGCATTCCACATTTCCGAAGAAGCCGCATCCATAGCAATGTAAACATCTTCTCCTGGACGGTAACCTGCTGCTTCGATAGCTTGCAATACGGTTTCAATAGCTTCTACATTCGATTGCATGTTCGGAGCGAAACCACCTTCGTCGCCTACGTTTGTAGAATATCCTTTTTTCTTTAATACTGATTTTAGATGATGAAAAATTTCCGTTCCCATACGTAATCCTTCCGAGAAAGAATTCGCACCGAAAGGCATCACCATAAATTCTTGAAAATCTATTTTATTATCGGCATGAGCACCACCATTTAAAATGTTCATCATCGGAACTGGTAATGTATTTGCATTTACTCCACCAATGTAACGGTATAATGGTTGACGAGATTCTTGAGCTGCTGCTTTAGCAATTGCCATCGATACTCCCAATATTGCATTCGCACCTAGGTTACCTTTATTCGGCGTACCATCAATTTGAATCATCAATTTATCTAACATGTTTTGCTCAAACACATCCATACCCATAAGTTCTGGAGCAATGCGAGCATTCACATTTTCTACAGCTTTCAATACACCTTTACCCATGTAGCGCGATTTATCATTATCGCGAAGCTCTACTGCTTCATGTGTACCTGTAGATGCACCAGATGGAACTGCCGCTCTACCAAGACTACCATTTTCTGTTAATACGTCTACTTCTACAGTAGGATTTCCTCTAGAGTCAAGAATTTGACGAGCTTTGATGTCGATTATTATACTCATTCCTTTATTAGTATTTAGATATTAGATTTTAGATATTAGTGTTAGTTATCAGTAGCTAGTAGTTAGTATCTTGTAACTCGTAGCTGGTAACTGGTTTATATTATTTAGTTTTATTATTATTTGTCCTGATCCTTAAGAATTCCGATTGCATTCAGAATTCTTATTATCTAGATTTATTTTTTAGTATTTAGAATTTCCTTATTTAGAATTTATTGCAATAATTTAACAAAATCATCAAAAAGATACCTCGAATCATGTGGGCCTGGTGAAGATTCTGGGTGGTACTGTACCGAGAATGCTTTTTTGCCTTTCACACGAATTCCTTCAATACTTTGATCGTTTAAGTTGATATGTGTAATTTCTACCTTATCGGATGCGTGAACATCTTCAGGTACAACGCCAAATCCGTGGTTTTGTGATGTGATCTCGCAATGATTTTGAATAATATTTTTTACAGGGTGATTTAATCCTCTGTGTCCGTTGAACATTTTGTGGGTACGGATGTCGTTTGCTAGGGCTAATAATTGGTGACCTAAGCAAATTCCGAATAAAGGTTGATTGTCTGCTAATACATTCTTTACTGTTTCGATTGCGTAAGGCATAGCCGAAGGATCGCCCGGACCATTAGAAATGAAGTAGCCATTAGGTTTCCAAGCTTTCATTTCTTCATAAGAAGTTTTTGCTGGGAATACTTTTACAAAAACATCGCGATCTGTAAAGCATCTTAAAATATTTTTCTTCACCCCTAAATCTAAAACAGCAACTCTATAGGTAGCATTTTCATCACCATAATAATATGGCTCTTTGGTGCTTACTTCAGAAGATAATTCTAATCCTGCCATAGAAGGCACTGCAGCTAATTTCTTTTTCAATTCTTCAACATCTAATATTTCTGAAGAAATGATAGCATTCATAGCACCCTTATCTCTAATATGGCGAACTAATTGACGAGTGTCGATATCAGAAATACCAACAATATTATCGTTTAAGAAATAATCTTGAATAGATTCATCGGCCATTTTACGAGAATAATTCATATTGAAATTCTTGCAAACTAATCCGGCAATTTTAATGCTTTCCGATTCAACTTCTTCGTGACTAATACCATAGTTTCCGATATGGGCATTGGTAGTAACCATAATTTGACCGAAGTAAGAAGGGTCGGTAAAAATCTCTTGGTAGCCTGTCATACCTGTGTTGAAACAAATTTCACCGGTAGTGGTACCAATTTTCCCGGCCGATTTACCATGAAATACGGTGCCGTCTGCTAAAACTAATACTGCTGGAATTTTTGCAATTTCTGCCATTTTTATTTTCGATTAAGCATAAAAAAAGCCTTGTAAACAATTACAAAGCCTCGTGATTCATTGAAAATGAGTGTTTTTGAAGAGATTTCTTCTCAACCCTTACAAAAAAGATTGTTTTCACGTACATTTTCATTGCCTGCAAAGGTAAGAAAAAAGAGATAATCAGCTAAGCATTTTTTGAAAGATTAAAAATTTAGTGGACTTTTGTACTATGTCAGTACATAAAGAAGTAAAAAAGGTAACCACGCACGTGATTCAGGCTATGAAACACGAAGGTGAAAAAATCGCAATGCTAACCGCATACGATTATTCAACTGCCCTCATTTTAGATGATGCAGGAATAGATATTTTACTTGTAGGCGACTCGGCCTCGAATGTTATGGCTGGACACGAAACCACGCTACCTATTACACTAGATCAAATGATATACCACGCGGCATCAGTAGTGCGAGGCGTTAGTAGAGCATTAGTAGTAGTAGACTTACCTTTTGGATCATACCAAGGGAACTCTAAAGAGGCTTTACAATCATCTATCCGTATAATGAAAGAATCGGGTGGACATGCAGTGAAGCTAGAAGGTGGTGCAGAAGTTAGAGAATCTATAGAAAGAATTATATCGGCAGGTGTACCCGTAATGGGTCACTTAGGATTAACTCCACAATCCATTTATAAATTCGGCACCTACACTGTACGTGCAAAAGAAGAAGCCGAAGCAAAAAAATTAATTGAAGACGCCTTAATATTAGAAGAAGCAGGATGCTTCGCTATAGTATTGGAAAAAATCCCAGCCGAACTTGCGAAAAAAGTTTCGGAACAATTACGCATCCCTGTAATCGGCATAGGTGCTGGTCCGCACGTAGACGGGCAAGTATTAGTAATTAACGATTTGATCGGATTAACCAAAGGATTTAAACCACGCTTCCTAAGACAATACCTAAACCTTTACGAAGAAATTAACGGCGCTGTGAAATCGTATATTGGTGATGTGAAGTCGAAGGATTTTCCGAACAGTAAAGAACAATATTAAGTGGTAGCTGGTAGCTGGTTCCCGATAGTTATCGGGATGGTAATTGGTAGCTGGTAAATAATATATCGAGTTACCAGATACCATCCCGATGACTATCGGGAACGAGATACCAATATTCATAAATCACCTAACCAACAACTTCTTCACTTCTGAATGTTGTTGATCGGAACTCAATTTCAAAAAATACACCCCTGCTGGGTAGCCTTGCAGGTTGATGCTGGTGTTCATTTCTTTCATTTCAATTTCTTGCAATTCTATTCCTGCAAAATTGTAAAGTTTTAATTTGCTCAGTTTTCCGGAATTGTTTTTTATATACACCATTTCCTTAGCGGGATTTGGGTAAATTGAAAATGCTGAATTTTTGTTGCTATTTATTCCAACGAAATTGTCGATGAAGAAATCTATGCTATCTACAGTCCTATTCCCTGCTGCATCTTCTGCCCATACTTTTAATTTGTACTCTCCATTCGGGTACATTTCCGAATCAAAATAAAGCGTAGAATCTATACCTGTAATACTATCGTCGCCATTGGAATTGGTAAGCACATGATAAAAAATACGATTGTTATAATTACCTGTCGACATACACGTTGCATCTCTTGCATACATCGTATTTATAATATCTTGAATATACGGACCACTGAAATACGTATCGTTGAACATATTTAAATTAAAAGCATTTGTGCTGTATACTACCGAATCTGTTGTTCCTTTTTTCAAAATTGAGTATCCCGTTTTATGTATATCCACTTTCCAAAACGTATTCATCATGTCGTACACTTTAGAAACAATATCTACTTTGCCTGTTACGCTCGAACTGCTTATGTATTCCTTGTTCAGAATATTTCTGAAACCAAACTTAGATCCTACTATTACTTCTTCAAAAACTGGTGCTGTAGTATCTCTGAAATTTTCCATATACACCAATGGATTATCAAATGTCCACCAAGAGCCAGTCCATTGCAACCCCGCATCTACTATCCTTGCGAAATGACAATGCACAAATCCGGTTACCGGAAAATCAACCAACTGCCCTATCACTTCTCCTTCTTCAACGGTATCACCTACCGTAACTGGTATTAAGTTCTCTTCTAAATGTGCATATAAATATCCTTGAGAAGAATCCGAAGTATTCTGATTGGCTATGGCTACTCTCCAGTGATATGCCCCACTAGTAGTTAATACTGCTTTAACATATCCGCTTTTTACCGAATGTACATTTTGTAAATAATCGCCAAATAAATCGACACCTGGATGTAAATACGTATCACCCGGCGAATACTCTTGAATTTCATTATACGAATTCCCTATTGCCTGATAGCTCGAATCGCTAACAAAATCGAGTGGATTGGAAATCGATTCGTTATCGAGTATAGATGAATTATTACTTTTTTGATCAATAGATTTCTTTTGTGCCGAAACTATGCGCGGATAGGTAACTGTTTCTTTCTCTACTAACTCATTAAAATCTTTTGTGCTTTTCAGTTTAAATAAATACGCTGAAGTTTGTGTTTCTTTTTCAGAAATATAAAAAGTATCTCTTAAAATTTCTACATCAAAAATAGATTTTGTCGATTGATAGATTTCTTTTATTTCATTATTTACTATTGAATAAATTTTATGCTTGCCAATGAAATATGGAATATTATTTTGCTGAATAACTTTTGTAATTATTGTTGAAGATGTACTACTTACACCTGCGGTATGCATCGTATTATCAGCAGTATTCACAAAAGAGATACTCCCATTATTGTGCACCACAAATAATGGTGAAGCTTTATACACTTGCTCTTCCTTAGAATTTAAATTTAGTACATGTACATTACCCGAATTGTAAAAAGCAACAAAAGACTTATTTTCAGATAAAGCAATATTTATAGTTTGATTATATTTTTTATGAACTAATTCTGCTCCTTTAGAATTATAAATATAAAGCTGAGAAACCCCATTTTCATAATTACCATCTACAGTTAAGTAACCATTTGATGTTTCGAAAAGTGTATTGCCTTTAAAGCTTTTGTTTTGAAAATTAATTTCAAAGGCATTGTTCTGCATATGAACTGTATACTCTAATTGCTTAGTCGGTAAAATAATATGACCGGCTTTATTTAGCTTTTGAGTGAAACCAATCAAGGGCAAAGCCATATATAGAAGTATTACTAATCTTTTCATAACTAAATATAATGCGAATTTCCCGTATCTTCGCACTATGGATATTTTTTACGAGGATAATCACCTTATTGCGATAAATAAACCCGCTGGTACGCTTGTGCAGGTTGATCAAACGGGCGATGCTTCCTTGGAAGATTTAGTGAAGGATTATATCAAAGTGAAATACAACAAACCCGGTGAAGTTTTTCTGGGTGTTATTCATCGTATCGACCGTCCGGTTAGTGGCTTGGTTTTAATGGCTCGTACAAGCAAAGCACTAGAGCGTATGAACAAATCGTTCAAGGATCGTGAAGTTCAGAAAACCTATTTAGCAGTAGTTAGAAATAAACCTGCTGAAGAAGAAGGTAAACTGGTGCATTGGCTAACACGCGATACCGTAAAAGGAATTACCAAAGCCCATACAAAAGAAGTAAATGGATCGCAACGTGCTGAACTTTCCTACAAACTCCTTTCCGAAGTGAATGGTTTTTATTTATTAGAAGTAAAACCAATTACCGGAAGAACGCACCAAATTCGCGTGCAATTAGCTAGCATGAATTGTCCAATAGTTGGCGATAATAAATACGGCTACCCTCGTGCAAATAAAGACAGAAGTATTTGTCTTCACTCCCATAAACTTGCATTCAATCATCCCGTTACCAAAGAACGCATGGAACTGAAAGCAGATTTGCCGAAGGATGAGTTTTGGCAAAAGTTTCGCTAACGCGAAAATGGTAGCTCGTAACTCGTAGCTGGTACCTCGACAGATTATATACCATCCCGATAGCTATCGGGAACCAAATACCAGTTACCAGTTACCAACTACCAGTTACCAGTTACCATCCCGATTGTTATCGGGAACCAGTTATTGCGAAAACTCCGTACTCAACTTATACCTTACAATTCTTCCGTTGCCGGTATCGCAGATGTATAAGGTGTTACCGTAGTATGCTACTGCTGTTGGTCTGCGTAATTGCTTAGGTCCTGAACCGGTGCCTCCGAAAGAAACTTTAATATTTTTCTTTGATGAATATCCTGCTGGTGGTGGTACACCTTCTAATCCGGTTAAGGTAAATAGATAAACAGAATCTCTACTTGCATCTGTTACGAAAATATAGTTACTTCCGTCGCCTGCAATGGTGATTCCTCTTGGTTCCACAAATCGATTTGGTGTATACATAAATCCTTCATCCTTGGTTGTGTCTTGCACAGCTAAGGATGTATTTACTGAATACGATGATCCGAATTCTGATGACTCGAATCGTATGTATTGTGCTTTAATTGTAGTACTGCTCGATAAAGATGTGAACAGAAAATCTCCTCCTTGTTTTACAATATTACTTTGTGGAGCCTTTGCTAATGTTGAAATCGCAAATGGTTGTTTAAAATAATCTGATATTAATCCTTGCTCTGTACTCACACTTACATTGCTTACAAACTTATCGTTCTGGTTAAATACCAATACTGAATTATCCGGACCACCGATTTGTGATG
This sequence comes from uncultured Sphingobacterium sp., assembly GCA_964645385.1. GTDB lineage: Bacteria > Bacteroidota > Bacteroidia > Sphingobacteriales > Sphingobacteriaceae > CAJBVG01. The sequence goes on along the minus strand of CAZYBY010000121.1, from coordinate 2,673 downwards.
AACTGTTTGATGGGCCTGAACGTGTAATGTAGTATGAGTTATCGGCCATTATGCTAATGCCATGTAAATGCACTGCAGAATCGGATGTGGTGAAACTCGTTTTGAAATAGAATGGATGAATAACTGTTTTTACAATGCTTGCTGTATTTAATCCGTAACCGTTAGCATTAATTAATCTCAGTCTGTAAAATGCATCTAAAGTATAATTCTTCCCTCCTATTGTTGTGTCTTTTGTACCTAAAACCAAAAGCTCCAAACTTCTGTCCATGGCGATAGCTTTGGCATTAGGAATGCTTCGCTCACCTACTTTTCGGCCCGACTGATCGAATGAAATAACTTTTCCTGCATTCTTATCAGCAATGTATATTAAGTCGTCGTAGCCCACGGTAATGTCTACTGGCGAACCTGTAAGTTTTATTTCTGGTAAAATGGGAACAAATGCAATTGGCTTTTCATCGTAATTCGGAACATCTATAAAACTTAAATCTGTTTTATCGCCAAATGGTTTTTCGCAGGCTGATAATATCACCGAGAAAAATAATAAAGCTAAAATATTTTGTTTGGTACTCATCTTATCTTTTCTCTTTGTTTAATGAAAACTGTAAACCTATTTGTTGTGCAAAACCCAAGTAAGGATGTGGGTCTGCAGCGTAATCTATTCGTAATGGATGACGGCCCGCACGTGTTCTTAACCCTAAACCAAATGTTGGAATAGTAGAATCTTTCACACCGATTTTATAACCTGCTCTTACAGCTAATATATTCATCCAAGAATATTCTAAACCTAAACGAATGTTTTCTGAATTATCATTCGGATGATGCAACTCGGCTGCAAATGTTACCGAATTACGTGTGTCTTTGTAAGGAACTAACGATAGTCCCATTTTAAATAAAGTAGGTGCCGCGTAATTATTAATATCTGGGTTATTGCTGCTAAAAGTTGTTAGCGATTTCGTTTCTCCATCAATCTTTGTATTCACTCCGAAATTATTTACCATTACCGCAAAGCGTAAATCTTTAAAATCTGTTTTATATAAAAAACCTAAATCGATTACTCCAGAATGAACGGTATATTGATCGATTCCTTCGTACACATATTTCACACTTACACCGTAGCTAAAATAATCTGATAATATTTTTGCATAACTAGCTCCAAGGGCTAAATTTTGAGTATAGAAATATTGTCCTGTTCCTCCGGGTTGAAACTCGGTACGAATTTCCATAGCATCCGAACGGAACGATTGTAAGTTCGCACTCCATACACTGTACTTACCCGTAGGTATAATCGCACTGATGTATGCATTTTGCATATCCGAAAAATACAATGTATTCGAAACGGCAAAACTTGTTTGCTTAACATCTACCATTGTTGCAGGATTAATGCTCGCTGAATAAGCATCACCTGGCATAGAAATTCCAGTACCCGCCATTGCCGACATGCGTGGACTATTACTCAACTTCAAAAAAGTAAACGCTGCAGTTCCTGCACGCTGCCCACCTAAATTCGGAATCAACTGCGCTTGGGTTATGCTAGCACTTAACAGGAATAGTATTGTAAAATATTTTTTCATTCAATATTTATTATTGTATTAAGTACAATGTATTATGTGGCTTCGGCTCCGCTCAGCCACCCGTATCATTTTTTTTGTTCTTATGCTTCGGTCCCTGAGCGGAGCCGAAGGGCCGAACTAAAACTGCCACGTCAACCCTAACATCATTTGCCTTGGTGTTAAGTAACGTGCAGGGTTAAACGGTGGTGCTCCATTATCTTGTGGATCTGGATAATTAGGATCGCGGAATCCATTTGGTAATTGATCGCCCAACTCGTATGCCTTACCAGTTACAGGGTTTATAATAGCTGCATTTTTATTATTAAATAAATTTTTCACTTCGAAACTCACACTGATTAATTGTCCTTTTTTAATTGGAATATCACGTGTAATTCTTAAGTCTGTATTCCACCATGCACTACCTAATTTCGAATATGGGTTGTTTTCATCTGCTTCGTAAATAGGTCGACCAGTTGCTGTTGATCCGTTTTGATAGTATGGTGTATATCTTAAACCAGATTTATAAGTTGAAGTGAAGAATACTCTGAATCTATTTAAACTAACTCTTCCGATTTTAATTGAAGTATCTGGTTTAAATATTACTAATAATTTCAAATCCAATGGACGATCCCAAGCTAAATATTGTTCTACAGTTGGAGACACTTGTCCGGTTTGTAAAATTTGTAATTGCGATTCTTGTGCGGAGTTCGATTTACCTGTTGCAATTTGATAGGCAGCACTAAATGTTGCCGATAAATATTTTTGAATTCATACCATAACCAAGATTCTTTATGCCATTCATTTTCCATGCGGGCAGTGGCGTTTTTATATCCACTTCACGAAGCAGGGTAAAAGGAATGGTAATAAGAACTATATCTGCTGTAATATCTGTTGTTGCACCTCCTGTCTTTTTGAAAGACATTACATACTGTTTGGCATTATTCTGATTGATTGCCGCAAGTGAATGATCGAATTGTATTTGCCCTGTAAGTTCTTTTGCCAATGCATCACACAATTTATAATTACCTCCCTGTATAGAATAGATTTCATCACTCTCCCCATAGATGCGGTAATTTTTTCCATTATCGCCTGTATCAAACAGCAACATAAAACTAAGCGCTGA
>CAZYBY010000120.1:0-1722 GCA_964645385.1 uncultured Sphingobacterium sp. | reverse complement strand
ACTTCAGGAAAGAGCTGGACAGAAGCCGGAGTCACCGAAAAGCAAATAAGAAATATGTTGGAAAATGCCATTGTAAGAGCTTCCGATGAACTGGGAGAGGCATTTCAGTTGTTGCTGCTGAAAAATCTGGAAACTGAAAAGGTATTGAAATAGAAAGGTTTCGGCGGGCAAAGCCTAGTCATGGTCGGAAGAAATTCCGACCTCTTTTAAGTTTTAAAAACTTTGTCTGGATTTCCTCCTGCAAAAATGATTAATACAGCTGTAACCATATCCCTTAGCTCCATAGCGATACGTCTTTTAGCAGTTTTGTATCCCAGATTGTTCGCTTTTTTATAAATCAGCAGAAGTATTGAAGCAATCATTGTCATGTAAACCATTACCTCAATTCCGTTTTTATTGAGTGAAACCAAGTGCGTAAGATTAAGTTCCTGTTTGAGGAATCTGAAGAACACTTCTATATCCCATCGCTTCCTGTAATACTCAGAGATTTCTTTGGCCGAAAGTTCAAATTCATTGCTTAAAAACCAAAATTCCTTTCCCGTTTTCTCATTTTTAATAACCACCAGACGAAATTCATTGTCCACTTTACAGGATTTTCCATCCCTGTTTTCAATGGGGCTTCGTGCAAATATTTGTACCCTGCTGTCTTTCATCAATATCCATTCATCCCATTTTATAATACTTTGAGCAGTGAGGAAAGATTCCTTTTCCTCAAATTTTCTGTTTTCCTTTAGTCTTACGATAAACTTCACTGAGTTCTCATCGAAATTCATCATTGTTTTGGCAGATTGCAGCCCTCTGTCCATGACATATATATTGCCATGATGTTCTTCTTTTTTCATCTGCTTACGAATAACCTCGGGCAGAGCCAGATCTTCTGATGAATAACGTTGTTCATTGAAAACCTCCACCCCGGAAGGAAGAATTCCGTCAAATGAAAAACTAAATTTTAAGAGCTTCTTCCCGCTATTATTGCTCATTCCCTCTTTCAATCTTGATGCTGCATGGGAAACCGTAGTGCTGTCTACCCTAATCAGGTTGTATTTTTCAATTTCTGTTCTATCATAAAGTTCCGAAAACCGCTCATACATATGGGCATAGATTTCTTTGAAGTAATGGGGATCTATTTTTGAGAGCCTTTCTGAAATAGAGCTGCGACGAATCCTCTCTTCTTCCCCTAATCCAAATAAAGCTTTAAAACCACTACTGTTAAAGGTGTCTTCCAATGTTCTCTGACTGAGTTTTTCATTATCAAAAATGCAAAACAAAAGCAGATAAAACATTTTTTCGCCGTGTAAAACTTTACTGTAATAATCTACTTTTGTAGTGGCAGAGAGATGACTAAGTAAAGCTTTGGGAATAAATTCTAAAATGTGTTTAAGTGAAATTTTGTGGTCTTTAAAAACGGACATAAATAGTTAATTATCAGTTATAAATATATGAAATAAAAACCAAAATAACAATTCAATTAATTGAAAATCATATAGTTAAATTAAAAAAAACATTATTCAAAATAATAAAAAAATCTTCCGACCATGACTAGCTTCGCCGCCGCAACCCTAGATCCCGAAAATGAGCTCAGACATGCCGCTCAATCACGACTATAAAGTTGTCGGATCATAAAAATTCCAGACAATAATTAGCTTTCCGGCATCATAGAATTTAAAACAGATCAATACTCCAACAGATTCTGTAAATTAATTTTTTGATAAAACCCATATT
>CAZYBY010000119.1:0-5090 GCA_964645385.1 uncultured Sphingobacterium sp. | reverse complement strand
ATATGATTGAAATTGGTAGTTTCATTGGACTTGCTGCCATGACTCAATCTGAAATCACAATTAAAAACGTTGGTTATGATCATTTAGGTGTGATTCCAGAAGTATTCAAAAAACTAGGAATCAAATTGGAAAGACGTGGCGATGATATCTATATCCCATCTCAAGAAATTTATGAAATAGAAACTTTTATCGATGGCTCTATCTTAACTATAGCAGATGCACCTTGGCCAGGATTTACTCCAGACTTATTGAGTATCGTTTTAGTAGTAGCTACTCAAGCCAAAGGATCAGTTCTCATACATCAAAAGATGTTTGAAAGCAGATTGTTCTTCGTCGATAAATTAATCGATATGGGAGCTCAAATTATACTTTGTGATCCACATAGAGCAAACATCATCGGGTTGGCTCGTAAAAACCCACTTAGAGGAATTTCAATGACTTCCCCTGATATACGTGCTGGAGTGTCGTTATTAATAGCTGCACTTTCTGCCGAAGGTAAAAGCAGTATATCAAATATTGAACAAATAGATAGAGGCTATCAAGACATAGAACATAGATTAAAAGCTATTGGGGCTGATATCACAAGATGTTAAAATAATACCATAGAATATTAAATTTTTAAATCTCTGTAATACAATAAATTACAGAGATTTTTTTTTAACTTTATGTATTACTTACATATACATAATGAAAACATCTCTCAAAATAATATTAGCATTTATGTTAATACTTTCTATTAATTCATGCACAAACTCTCCGCAAGATAAGGCGAAATATGCGATTCAAACTTATCTAAAAGTAAATCTAAAAGCTCAGAATAGTTATGAACCAATTTCATTCTCCGAAATTGATACATTAACTCCTCCTGATACTATGACGAATAATCAGATCTCATATTATAGAATAAAACACGAATACACGATTGTAAACGAGCGAAAAAAAACAATTAAAATGAGTGTAGATTTTTACTTGAATCAAGATCTTAAAGTTCTAGGAACAAGCACAACTAGCCTTACAGAAAACGAATAACATCCGGATCATTAACTTTTGATTTGATGATTGGGTCTATTCTCAATGCTTCAGAGTCGCTGTAATCGTGAGGGTATAGAATTTTATTAATTTCAGACATTGGTGTGCTTTTATCTAACCAAATATCTATTTCTTCATCATTTAGTTTTAAAGGAGATCGATGATGTTGTATAGTTTGTAATAGATTTGAAGCTGCAGTAGTAAGTATTGCATAAGTTTTAAGAATTTCTCCAGTTGAATTATCAACCCATTCTTCCCAAATTCCAGCAAGAATTGTAGCTTCTTGATCTTTACGGCGTATTAGAAATGGTTCATTAAGCTTGTTCTTTTGAGATCCTTCAATAAAATAATCTACGGGTATAATGCATCTCCGTTGTTGAATAGCTTTTCTAAAAGAAGGCATACTAAATATTCCCATTTCACCTTTGTAATTAATATCGTTTGTTTCGTTTAACTTCCCTTCTACCCTAGCATTAAATAAATATAATTTTTTATTAGCCCAAGAAGGAGTTAGTCCGAAAACCATTTGTTGGTAATGTTGTGGCTGATCATCAGTTATAACATAGGCTTGCATTCCAATCCAGATATTTACATTAGGTTGAAAAGCTTGGTATTCTTTAATAATCCTTTGTTCTAAAGTTTTCGAAGCAATTTTAGAAGTTTTACGATTTTTGAACTTCAAATCTGTTTGAGCACTTACTGAGCACATACTTTTATATCGATTCTAGGTGTTCTAAAGAAAGTGGTTTACTTATAAATGATTTAACTGATTTAAAATCCTTAGACTTTCTTATGTCATTAGGGTCAACTGAGCTTGTTAACATTACAACTTTGATAGTATCTAATAATTCATTATTCGCTTTTTCAAATTCATGAAGAAAGCCAAAACCGTTCATTATCGGCATATTGATATCCAATAAGATTATACTTGGAAAAATATTGGGGTCGAGATTTGTTTTGTTTTTTTCAATATAAACAAGTGCATCATTAGCAGATGTAAATACTAAAATATTTTCAGCAACATTATTTCTACTTAGAATATGCTTATTTACCATATTATCGATATCACTATCGTCTATAAGCATGATACATTTGTATTTATATTCGCTCATATCACATTATTTTTAATTGATGAAAAATCATTTAAATCTAAAATCGATTTTATTGGTAAATAGATTGTAAATATTGAACCCTCTTTTTCTTTACTTACTAATTCAATTTTACCCCCTGATTTCTCAACTGCATTTTTCACTATATATAAACCTAAACCTGTGCCTGTTGACTTCGTATTGCCTCTAAAAAACATCTCAAATACACTTTTTTGTAAGCTTTCAGAAATACCTTCACCATTATCTTCAATTTTAATAATCATTTCGTTATTATAATTTCTAGTTGAAATTTTAATAACTGTATGATCTTTCTCTTTATCTTGATATTTAATGGCATTTATAATCAGGTTCTGAAATATATTTTTCACTAAAGATTTATCTAATTAAAGTATTACATTTTTATCAAAATCTAATTCCCATTTAATAGTAGAATACTCGGGTAAATTCTCGAAACTTGAAATTATTTTAAGAATTATTTCTTTAATATTTAATTCTACAATTGATAGTGAACCTTGAGTAATTTTTGTAATGTTCAGCAAATCCATTAAAATGGTATCTAAGTTCATTACACTTTTCTCAATCAATGTAAGATATTGAATAGCAACATCATCGTTAATCTCAGATTTTGCTACATTTAATAGTCCTTGTAAAGATGCTAAAGGTCCTTTCAAATCGTGAGAAGATCTATAAATAAAGGTATCTAAGTCTTTTATTTTTTCTTCTAACCTTGCTTCAAAAGCTTTACGTTCGGTAATATCTCTACTAATCGAAATTACACCTTCAATAATATCGGTGCCTTCTACAAATGTGAGCTTATTGGTTGACTCTATCCATATATAACTTCCATCTTTTTTCTTATATCGATATGATGCAGTGTAAATACCAAGACCTTTATTGATAAAATCATTCAAGCCTGATTTTATCCTTGAAATATCTTCGGGGTGTAAAAACTCATAGGCTCTTTTTCCTATCAAATCGTCGGGAGAATAACCAATAAGGGTATAAGACGAATTTGAAACATAATTATAAACGCTATGTAAATCATGGCGAGTAATCATATCTGTTGCATTCTCTGCGATCAATCGATATTGCTCTTCACTTTCCTTAAGTTTTTTATCTTTTAGTACTCTCTCAGTAGCGTCTCTAGAAACGGCTACAATTTCTTTAGCCTGAAAAGTATTAGTATCGTAAACAATCTTACCCGTTGTTTCTATCCAAATATGAGAGCCATCTTTTTTCTGAAATTTATATTCAAATCTTAATTTATCTTCCTTATCGTTAAGCGATTCTAATTGGTGACGCATTTTAGCCACATCTTCTTCATGAAAAAAGAAATTTAATTTCTTACCAATTACCTCAGAAGGTTTATATCCAGAAAGTTCATAAATTGCTGGAGAAACATATTTAAAATCACCAGATAAATTGTGAAGCGAAATGACATCGCTTGTATTTTCAGCAAGTAAGCGATAAGCCTTTTCGCTTTCTAAAATAGCAAGATCTAATTCTTTTTTTTCTCTAAATGTTCTATATTTTTCAGTTTGAATAATAATGCTGTGATAAACTCTTTCGATATGCTCTTTTAATACATAATCGTCAGATCCTTCCTTCATCATCTCTACTGCAATAACTTCGGTACCTGTACCTGTAAGAGTTATAAACGGAATCATTAGTTGATATTCTTTAAATATCTTTAGTGCTTCAATTCCAGTAAATCCTGGTAAAATATAATCTGAAATAACAACATCTATATGTTCGTTATTCAAAACATTACGCATTTCTTGTTCATTCTGAACACGAAAATAATTTGCTTCTAGTTGATTCTTTTTTAATGATCTTAAGAGCAGTTCGTAATCGGACTGATTATCCTCAATAATTAATATGTTAAAACGCTCTTGCATTATTTATTTACATTCTGGTTTAAAATAAGCCAATACATTCCAATATCTGAAATAGATTTTACAAATTTTTCAAACTCTACTGGTTTTTGAATATAACTATTTGCACCTAAATGATAACTCTCCATTAAATCTTTCTCTTCTTTAGAAGAAGTCAATATTACAACTGGGATATGCTTTGTATCCTGATCAGATTTTAAGACTTTAAGCACTTCAAGCCCATCAATTTTAGGCATTTTCAAATCCAATAGAATTAATTTAGGCAAGGCCTTTGAATCTCTTTCGATATAATCCCCTTTGCAATAAATAAAATTTAAAGCTTCTGCACCATCCTTCACATGTATTAGATTACTGGATAAATTGTTTTTTTTAAGCACACGAATCGTTAGTTCGGCATCATTAATATTATCTTCTACTAATAAGATTTCAACATTATCCATAAGTATTTAATTGAGTGCGTAATTTGTATTTATTGGTATTGAAAAGTAAAACTTTGTATGTTGATTTGGAACAGATTCTGCCCACACCTCACCATTATGTTTGCTTATAATTCGTTGTACAATCGCTAATCCAACACCTGTTCCTTCATATTCATCGTTGTGATGAAGCCTTTGAAACACTTGAAATAACTTGTGTTTGTATTTCTCTTCAAATCCAACTCCGTTATCTTCAATACAGTAAACTACGCTTTCTTTATCTATATACGAAGAAATACGTATCGAAGGTTTCATGATTTTTGATGTATACTTCAATGAATTAGAGAGCAAATTTTGCCATACATGTTTCAACAAGGATCTGTCGGCGATACAATTTACTAATTCTTTTATCTCTATATTAATTTTTTCATCGATTTTTAAGTCGACTTTGAGTTCTTCGAGAATGATATTGCTATTAACCTCTCCTAATCGAAGTTGTTTCCTTCCTAATCTAGAAAAATCTAATAAATCATCAATTAATACTCCCATTCGTTTAGAGTTTTGTATGATAACCGATAAAACTCTTTTACCTTCTTCATCTAAATTATGTTCATAATCCTCTTTTAAAATTTCACAATAAC
>CAZYBY010000118.1:0-3794 GCA_964645385.1 uncultured Sphingobacterium sp. | reverse complement strand
TTTTCTTTATCATAATCAGATGTAGTTTGCTCCATCTGAGATTTGATTTGGCTTACACGTGCAGAAATTTCTTCTGACTTTCCAGATCCATTGATAATTGTAGTATTGTCTTTATCGATGATCACACGTTCAGCTTGACCTAAGTATGATAATTCAGCGTTCTCTAATTTATAACCTCTTTCTTCAGAAATTACTGTACCACCAGTTAAAATAGCGATGTCTTCTAACATTGCTTTTCTTCTATCACCAAAACCTGGAGCTTTAACTGCAGCAACTTTTAATGAACCACGGATTTTGTTTACTACTAATGTTGCTAATGCTTCACCATCTAAATCTTCCGAGATAATTAATAATGGACGACCAGTTTGAACTTGTTTTTCTAATACTGGTAATAATTCTTTCATGCTGCTGATTTTCTTATCGTAAATCAAGATGAAAGGATTATCTAATTCTACTTCCATTTTATCAGCATTCGTTACAAAGTAAGGAGATAAATAACCTCTATCGAATTGCATTCCTTCAACTGTTTTAACTTCAGTTTCTGTACCTTTTGCTTCTTCAACAGTGATTACACCATCTTTACCAACTTTCGCCATAGCATCAGCGATTAACGTACCGATTACTTCGTCATTGTTTGCTGAGATGCTAGCTACTTGTTTAATTTTATTGTTATCGCTACCTACTGGTGTAGATTGACTTTTTAAGCTGTCAACTACTAGAGCTACTGCTTTATCAATACCACGTTTTAAATCCATTGGGTTTGCTCCAGCAGCAACGTTTTTAATTCCAGCTGTTACTATTGCTTGCGCTAAGACAGTTGCAGTAGTAGTCCCATCCCCAGCGATATCAGCTGTTTTAGATGCTACTTCTTTTACCATTTGTGCTCCCATGTTTTCAATAGGATCTTTCAAATCAACTTCTTTCGCAACAGATACACCGTCTTTTGTTACTGAAGGTGCACCGAATTTTTTGTCGATAATTACGTTACGACCTTTTGGTCCTAAAGTTACTTTCACTGCATTCGCTAATGCATCTACACCACGCTTTAATGCTTCACGTGCTTCAACATTATACTTTACTTGCTTTGCCATATTCTTTTTTAATTTTTTAAAAGATTTTAAGATTGATTAAAGAATCGCGTAAATGTCCGACTCACGCATAATTAAATACTCTGCACCTTCATAAGTAATTTCAGTGCCTGCGTATTTACCATACAACACTTCGTCACCAACTTTTACTGTTATAGGCTCATCTTTTTTACCATCGCCAACAGCTACAACTGTTCCTCTTTGAGGTTTCTCTTTCGCAGTATCAGGAATGTATAATCCTGAAGCAGTTTTCTCTTCAGCAGGTGCTGGTTGAATTACCACACGGTCTGCAATTGGTCTAATATTCAATGCCATAGTTTAAATGGTTTTTAAGTTTGTTTAATGTTTATCTTTTGTACTGCCCCTCGCTCATAACTTATGCCAAAGCCTGAATTCTCCTCATTTTGGCAGTTTAGCTTAATTTTTAAGCATATTTTTCAGTAGATCTTCAGATTTAAAATGACATGCTGACAGACAAAAAAAATAGGGCTTCGCATTTATTGCAAAGCCCTATTTTTCTATTTATGGTTTAAATTACTTTGTAGTATCAGTTGCAGGTGCAGCTGCTGGACTAGTTGCTGGAGCAGTAGCCGGTGGTGTAGCTGTACTAGCATTGTCGATTTGCTCTTGAATTGCCGATTCTTGAACTGGCGATTCTTCTGCAGACGGTTTAAACATATTTACTGCTAAGCAGATTACTAATAAAGCAATTGCTAGCGTCCAAGTAGCTTTTTCTAAGAAATCAGTCGTTTTCTTAACTCCCATAATTTGGTTCGAAGAAGCAAAATTAGAAGCTAATCCTCCTCCTTTTGGGTTCTGTACCAATACTACCAACACTAATAAAACGCATATGATAAGCGCTAAAATGATTAAAAAACTAGTCATCGTATTTAATTTATTTCTTTCTTAATTTCTTCAATAAGGCCTGCAAAGTAAGGCTTTTTTTCGGGATATTTCAAACTTAATTTTTCGTAAGCCGCTATGGCCTTGCCAAAAAGCTTCTGTTTTACGAAAATTTGAGCTAATGTTTCGCTCACTGGTACATCAGAATCATCTGCACTCCTTTTTGCTTTGTTCTCTACAGAGTTTGGTAATTCGTCTTTTTTAAGTTTGATTACTTTAGGGTGGTCTGAGTTAATGAAATCCTCAATTAGACTGCTTTTTGAGCCATTTGCCTCTTCTGAACTCAATTTCTCATCGGCTTTTATTAAGTATCCTTCGTTAAATACATTCCCCAAAATCAACTCTCCTATAGCATCTTCAACTAAAGGCTTAATTTCTTCTGATGTATCTAAACGAATAATTGGCTTTTTAGTAGTTGTTTTACTTAATTGTGGTGCTGTTCTGTGTAGCCATGCTCCAAATCCCAATACCTCTGAAGGCTTCTCTTCCTGTTCTATAGAAATTTCTTCAGCAGTATCTATTTCTTCGATTTTTTCAGTTTGATCAGCTATCTCCTCAATTACATCTACCAGAATTTCAGTTTCTCTTACTGTATCCTCTATAATTTCTTCTTCAATTTCAGTCGCAACTTCACTTATAATCTCCTGCTTATCTTCTTGTAACTCTACTGGAACTTTATAAATAGTATAGTATAATGATTGTCTGTTGCTAGCATATAATGCCGCCTTTTTTAAAGTGAGATCAGACTCTATTAAACCTAAATTATGTATTGCTTTAGCTTTTAAAACCTGAAAAGTTTGACAAAATGGATACACATCAATCATCTGTTCGATGGCTGAAAGCTCTGCTTTTCCAAGTGTTCCTGGATTTGCAAGGTATCGTATCAACTCCTCTTTTCTCATCTTACCAATTTACAAATGCTTTGTTAAAGATATCGTCTATTAATTGTGTATTGATGGTTTTAATTAATTCAGCCTCTACATTCGCCAAGTTTGAAGTGCCTGGGAAATCTGAATATCTGGTAAACGACTGCTCGAAATTTTTACTCTCGTCCTTATTATTTACGAACCTAATCTTTACAGTAATAGTCAATCTGTTTTGAGATGCATATTCATTTCCTTGAATTGCAATTGGTTTTACACTATAATCGACAATATTCCCTTCAAATTCTATATCTGCAGTAGTTCTTACTAACGATAGCCCAGTTTGAGTTACAATTCTATCTTTTAAAGATTCTGTAAGAGCTTGACTAAGCGTAGGGTTTACTAATGCGGCATTGTTTTCAATATATCCAACATTTACCGTTTTAGTGTCAGGTGAAATAGACGCGCCACTGAATGAATAGATCTTGCATGCGCTAAGACTTACTCCTATAATTAATATTACTATATACTTCAGTGTTTTCATTTCACTATAAATTCAAATCGTATTCTTTAATTTTTCTGTAAAGTGTTCTTTCAGAAATACCCAATTCCTGTGCTGCGTATTTTCTTTTCCCTTTATGTTTCTTTAAGGCTTTGCGAATATAATCTATTTCTTTCTCCTCTAAAGATAAAGTTTCTTCTACTTCTTCAACAACCGGATGATCAAAATTGAAATTTACATTCGGATTGAAATTCTGATTCGGATAAGATGGTGGTGTTACATTTAATGGAATTTGTAATGTATTTCCTGCTTCATCAACGGCATGAACATCTTGGTATAGTTTATTGATAATACCTGTGTTGTTCGCCAAATAATCGTTAGTATTCTCAGAGTTTTGCAATAAGTCTACCACCACTTTTTTCAAATCAACAAGATCTT
>CAZYBY010000117.1:0-2093 GCA_964645385.1 uncultured Sphingobacterium sp. | reverse complement strand
CAAAGGTAGAACCTTTATCATTGATTGGTAATTCAAATGTAGCTCCACAAGAAACTCCTGTGTAAACTGAAGGCGATAAATCCTTATTCGAAATATCAGATTGAGCATTGTAACCTGCTCTTAACATTAAATATTTCTTATAAGCATATTCAGCACCTAAACCAAATTGATCGTTAGAGAATGCGTTAGAAGTAAAGTTTCCAAGAACTGTAACTCTATGATCTTTTTTCATATAAAAATCATATGACAAACCTAAGTTCAATAATGAAGGAATTTGGTATCCTTGAGATTTACGGTAACCTTCCACAGCAAATGGCAAAGAAGGATCTGTAAAAGTAGCCATAATACCGTCACCAGACATTTGCATATCAGGACCAATATTACGTAAAGCAATACCTAATTTCAATTGATCAAGATCCCCAGCGCAGTATTGAATACCTGCATCTAATGCAAATCCAGAAGCTTTGATATCAGCTATTGTATGTTGAATACCTCTCACTAATACACCCCCATGAATGCTGTTTGAGAATTCTTTCGAATAACCAACTGCAAAGTTGATTAATTGAGGAGAGAATTTACCTACGTTACCTTCAGGGTTAGCATTTGTTGTTACATCAATATCTCCAAAACTCATAGAGAAAATTGACACCCCAAGAACTCCATCAGAAGAAATTTTCTGACTTAATCCGAAAGAGTTGATACTTACATCAGAACCTTTTAAAAGGTTTGTACGAGAGAAGATAACTTCAGTTTTTTTAGTAAAAGCTAATCCACCTACGTTTAGGTTCATTGCTTCTACACCACGAGCAGAAGAACTATTAAATCCGCCAAAGCCACTACTACGTGCCCAAGGGTTAATTAATAATTCTGTAGCACCACCCGATCCGGCTCTTTCACCATTACCAGCAAGCAATGCTGCTGGTAATAGTGCTGTAAGAACCGATAAATATGTTAGTCTATAAAATTTTTTCATATCCAATTTATATAATCGTGTAACCATTAGAAGTTAGTAAAGTCAATAGGTCTCATTACTCCCATCCATTTAAGGGTTTTCTCACCTACTCCTGGGCAATTTACGTGTATTATATACACACCACTTGCAATTGGAATACGGTTAGCGTTTCTTAAATCCCATTCAATATATGTTTGTAAAGGATCTGACTTAGAAATGCGTCTTACTAAAATTCCACTAGTTGTATAGATTGAAATTGTAGCAGTTGCAGGTAAATTAGTTACACGAACTCTGAAGTCGTTTCTATCTGGTTCATAAGAAGAGTAAGCATAGTATGGATTAGGAACAATGTTCACTAAATCCAATGCTAATTTCTTATTTGTGTTTTCATCATCTGTAGCACCTTTCACTGTATTTATATCATTGAAAGTAAATTCAGGGAAGCCACTGTTTGAACCAGAAAGGCGATTAGCATCATAAGGTTTAGCAACTCTTAAACGAACTTTTACATCTGTTGAAAGTAAAGTTTGACCTTCTCTTAGTAAAGGTACATTCACCCAATCAACCATTGTAAATACTGCGTATTTATTTACGTTTGCAGGGTCAAAGTTATTTGCTGATAACAAATTGTAAATAGCATTACAGTTGTCATACTTTCTACGAGTTACGTAGATATAATGACGACCACCTTTATCGTAGAAGTTAGAATTGCTAGTTGGGTTCCATAACATGTCGTTACCATTATCATTCACTAATGCAGAAGCTTCTGCGAAGAAAATGTTAACACGTTCACCAGTTTCTAGGTTAATTGCATAACCTGGGAATTTAGAACGACCCATACCATAACCGATATCTTTCTTACGTAAGTTTAATCTTTTCTGACCGCCTTCATTTGGCTCTGCAGCCCCTCCAGATTCTAACACAACACAGTTAGACCATTTTGTTGTATCGCTAGTAAACACGATATCATAACTTCCAATTGAGTCAAGTTTTGATCTAGCAGCGTTTTTAGATCCTGGGTCTAATAATGGAGTAGTTTTAGCATTCTCACTAGAAACTGCACGCATTATTTTATAAGGAGCCCAAGTTGAACCTAATACATTTGAATAAACAGCATTAGGATCTAAGTTAGCATTCCCTT
>CAZYBY010000116.1:0-3386 GCA_964645385.1 uncultured Sphingobacterium sp. | reverse complement strand
TATTGCCTTTAGCGGCGGATTTTGAAATTAAAAACATCAACATTTCTATAGTAGACCATGATCGATCTGATTATTCAAAAGCATTAACAGAAAAAATCATAGCGAGTGGTTATTTTAACATTAATGATTTCGGAAATTCTTACGAGCAATCATTCAAAGAATTTCAAAAAGATAAATCAGATTTAATTTTAGAGATTCCAGAACATTTCGAAAAAAACTTAGTAAAAGAAAATGCATCATCATTATTCATCGCTGTAAATGCAATTAATGGTACAAAAGCATTGGTAGGCAGTTCTTATCTTTCTCAAATCATCAATAATTACAATACTTCTATACGGTCTGAATTTATTGAATCTCAAAATCTATCGGCACCACAAACCATCGAGATTACAAATTTGAATTGGTTCAATCCGCATATGAAATATGCAGTGTTTATGGTTCCTGGAATTCTTGTATTCTTGATAACCATGATTGGTACTTATATGTGTTCTTTAAATATTGTGAAAGAAAAAGAAGTAGGGACCATAGAGCAGATCAATGTTACACCAATTAAGAAATATCAATTTATACTTGGTAAACTTATTCCATTTTGGATTATTGGAATGTTTGTATTTACATTAGGATTATTTGGAGTTGCCAGAATCGTTTATAGTATTATTCCTGTTGGCTCAATTATTTTGATTTATAGTTATCTTAGCATTTATTTAATTGCGGTTTTGGGTGTAGGACTAATCATTTCAACCTATTCAAATACACAACAACAAGCAATGTCGCTTGCATTTTTTGTAATGATGATATTCTTATTGATGGGAGGATTATTTACTTCCATTGATAGCATGCCCGAGTGGGCAAAGTGGATTTCGAGATTCAATCCAGTTACCTACTTTATCGAAGTAATGCGAATGGTAGTTTTAAAAGGAAGTGGATTTGCTGACATCAAAAAACATTTTATCGTTATTGCTAGTATGGCCGTGGTATTTAACACCTGGGCGATTTTGAATTATAGAAAAACGAGTTAAGATGATTCCAATAGAAATTATTAAGGTAGAGTTAATACAGGTTGAATTATTAAGAGAAATTGCAATTCAAACATTTTCAGAAACTTTCTTGGCAGATAATGATCAGCTGCAAATGCAAGAATACATCGATAATAAACTTTCGATAGAAAAACTGCATGATGAGTTGTTGAATGAAAATTCTGATTTTTACTTTGCAAAAGCAGAACATCATATAATTGGATATTTAAAGATTAATTTTGAAGAAGCTCAAACGGAGAAATTAGGGAATAGATGTATGGAAGTTGAGCGAATATATGTTTTACAGAAATATCAGGGATTGAAAGCAGGGCAGGCATTATTGAATAAATCCATATTGCTAGCCAAAGAAAAACATTTAGATTTTATTTGGCTAGGAGTTTGGGAGAATAACAAAAAGGCTATTCAATTTTATGAAAAAAACAAATTTATCGTATTCGACAAACACTACTTTTTATTGGGAACTGAAAAGCAAACTGATTTGATGATGAAACTTAATCTTTAAAAAGAAATACGTTTCAACACTTCAAGTTTATCTGTAGGAATAAAATCAGGATCTATTAACTTCATCAGAAGTTTATCGTTTTTCTGACGGTTAATAAACTTCGACACTTCTAATGCATCATCTTTTTTGTCTGTTACTGTAAATACAGCTTTTAAAGTCCAATCCTGAGCTTTACCAGTATATTTATGGTCAGCATTTGAATTATGCATCACAAGAGCTTCTGCATAGTTCTCTGAGAACCCAACATAATATTTATTGGCAGTAGCAGAATGTAAAATATAAAGATAAAACATATAATGTGCTTATTTAATTGGCAGCAAAGCTACCATATTTCTAATACGACTTCCCTTTTTCTTGCAAAATTTTAAAAGCTTCATCAAAAGTAGGTATAGTATCACCCTCATAACCATAAGTTTTACCAGTAGCAATTTTATGAAATGCTTTCATTGCTTTAAGGTGAGCACCACTTCTCATAAATACTAACATCACCTCGCGACTTTCCCAAGCCGTAATAGTGCATTGATATCCATTAACTTTTTTAACGGCCCTATATAAATTACCATTAGCTACTTGAGCTTGGCGAAATGTAGGAATAGCTAAGGACCAAAATTTTATATAGCCCAAAATCCTTTGGGCTTAAGTCCGGTTAGTGAGATATACACTTGATTAATATGTTAATTTGTTAATGAGCTAATATGTTAATGGATAATTTGTTTCTGTGAATTAGATTTAGATTTCGAATTTTGCAAGTGATACGAATTCTTGAAGACGTACATTTAATTCTTCAGCAGTTAAGTCGTTAATTCTTTCTGATCCAAATTTCTCTACACAGAAAGAAGCCATTGCGGAACCGTAAATAATAGCACGTTTCATTCCATCATAAGAAATATCGCCAGTTTGGGCAATGTATCCGATGAAACCACCAGCAAAAGTATCACCAGCACCAGTTGGGTCGAAAACTTCTTCTAATGGAAGTGCAGGGGCTGAGAACACTTTACCATCGTGGAATAAAAGAGCACCATGTTCACCCTTCTTAATGATAAGATATTTCGGACCCATCGCTAAAATCTTACGAGCAGCTTTAACAAGTGAGTATTCACCAGATAATTGACGAGCTTCTTCATCATTAATAGTAAGTACATCAACCATGCGAAGCGTAACCATTAGATCATCCATAGCAACATCCATCCAGAAATTCATGGTATCCATCACAATTAGCTTCGGACGCTTATGCATACGCTCTATAACTGTTTGTTGAACTTTTGGAGTAAGGTTTCCAAGCATTAAGTATTCGCAATCCTGGTAAGAATCTGGAATAATAGGATCAAAATCTGCTAATACATTCAATTCAGTAACCAAAGTATCTCTACTATTCAAGTCGTTATGGTATTTACCTGACCAAAAGAAAGACTTTTCTCCTTGTTTTATTTGAAGTCCATCCGTAGAAATTCCTCTATGATGGAAGTGTTCAATATCTTTTTGAGGAAAATCGTCGCCAACAACGGCAACAATTTTTGTCTTATTATAAAAGTACGAAGCGGCAATACTTGCGTAAGTTGCGGCTCCACCAACGATTTTATCAGTTTTCCCGAAAGGGGTTTCGATGGCGTCAAATGCCACAGTACCAATGACTACTAAACTCATGAATATTTATTTTAAAATAATTTGCCACAAATATTGCATTTTTAAATGAAATCGCCTAATATTGCATTCCCAAAAGAAAAGCACGCTTTCCTTTTAGGAAAACAAAACCGGATACTCCTGAATAGCTCAGCCGGTTAGAGTCCCGCACTTGCGGGATTAAACAGAGGGTCTTTCGTTAAGAAAGAATTTGAAATAATAAAATA
>CAZYBY010000115.1:0-6359 GCA_964645385.1 uncultured Sphingobacterium sp. | reverse complement strand
ATACAATATAGAAAATACTCTTTATGTTGGAGATTCTGATACGATCTCAACCACTGCTATATTAGGTGTTCAAAGCAATATACAAACATGGTATATTCGCTCGAATTCAATTGAAATTACGATAAAAAATGATTCAGTTATTTGCGTAAATCCAGATAATAATGAAATCATTCTAAACATCAATTAGTTCTATTCGTTATATCTGCAAGAAGAACATATTTTTTAGTATTTTTGAGTGTAATTTAAGCGGATGACATTTTATATCATTTCCATTTCTTTATTGGCTTTTGTAGCAGTTTATGCGCTTTTGAGTGTTTGGGCAGAACGAAAAGTATCCGCGCTCATACAAGATCGTGTAGGTCCTGTTGAAGCAGGTAAATTCGGCCTCCTTCAAACCTTTGCCGATATCATTAAATTACTACAGAAAGAAGATATCATCCCAGCGAAAGCTAATAAAGTACTTTTTACACTTGCTCCTGTTTTAGTATTTACTTCCGTATTTATGGGATTTGCGGTTTTACCGTTTTCTCCCAAATACATAAGCTCAAACATTAATATTGGTTTATTCTATTTTATGGCGATTGTGTCTATAGAAGTAGTAGGGATTTTAATGGCTGGTTGGGCATCTAATAATAAATATGCGTTTTTAGGCTCAATTAGATCTATCGCACAAATCATAGCTTATGAAATACCTGCAGGCATTTCAATATTATCCGCAGTAATGCTTTATCAAAGCTTAAACCTTCAGGAAATTGCTTATCAACAAGGTATTTATAGTTCGAACGATATTTATTTTCTTGGCTTCTGGAAAGTAAATGCTATTGGAGGATTTCTTTCTTGGGGGATTTTTCAAGCCCCCCATTTATTCATAGCGGCATTGATCTATTTTATCGCATCTTTAGCAGAATCTAATAGAACTCCATTCGATATTCCAGAAGCAGAGTCTGAACTAGTAGCAGGATTTCACGTAGAATATTCGGGATTCAAATTCGGAGCTTTATTCTTAGCTGAATACGCCATGATGTTTTTAACATCGATGGTACTAGTTATTTTGTTTTTAGGAGCATGGTATAGTCCTTTGCCTAATATTGCAAGTGTTCATTTAGCAGATTGGACAAATGGAACATTCTGGGGTGTATTTTGGATTTTAATAAAGACATTACTTTTAGTATTGGTGCAAATGTGGATTCGTTGGACTCTTCCTCGTTTTAGAGCAGACCAACTCATGAATTTTTGTTGGAAAGTTTTAATACCTGCATCATTTGTTTGTTTATTCATTTCAGCATTTTGGAAATTATTAGTTTTATAGATTGAAAAACTTGAAAAACATATCTCAAAGTTTTAAAGCCTATGTGAAGGGTTTCGCACTAACCTTGCGACATCTATTCCGTAATACTAAAACTGTTAAATCAGCAATTCAATCTACTGAATACTTTAATGAAAGAACTGATAACACAAGTACTTTACGTTATCCTCATGTAAAACTTCCTCTTCCAGACAATTCCAGAAATCAACTTCACGTAGAAATTGACGATTGTATTGTTTGCGATTTATGTGCTAAAATTTGCCCGGTTGATTGCATAGATATAATCTCTATAAAAGCCGTTGAAGATATAGGTAAAACTTCCGATGGTACTACTAAACGTTTACATGCAGCTAAGTTCGATATCGATATGGCGAAATGTATGTTTTGTGGTTTATGTACCATTGTTTGCCCTACGGAATGTATCATAATGACAGATGAGTACGATGTTTCCTTGAGTAGTGTTGAAGCAATGAATTATCATTTTTCAACAATGACAAAAGAAGAAGCAGATCAGAACAGAATCAAATTAGCTGTATTCGAAGAAGAAAAGAAAAAAGCAAAAGAGGCGGCATTAAAAGCTACACAAGAGAAGAAGGAGAATGGAGATGCTTAATATCGTGATGTATTTTTTTATGGCTTTTGGAGTAATCGCTGCCTTATATGCAGTAAATACTTCATCGGTAGTAAAAGCAGTGTTTGCTATGTTTGCAACATTCTTTAGTGTGTCGGCAATGCTTGTATTAGCTCAGGCAGAATTCTTAGCCATTGCGCATTTAATGATTTACATTGGTGGTATAATCGTGGTAATGATTTTCGCAATGATGCTTTCTTCAAAAAATATTATTGATGATGCTGTTGAGGTTGAAAAAGAAACATCAGCATTTCGATTTACAAAATTAATCAGTGGAATTGCAAGTATTGCAATCTTCGGACTTCTTGCTAAAGTTATTTTAAGTCAGAATCCAACTCAAGTTACACGAACAATTCCTGTAAATTCTATTCAACAATTCGGAGCACAATTATTAAGTAATTATGCATTTCCATTAGAAATAATTTCATTGCTTTTATTAGTTGCTCTAATGGCAGCATCTATTATTACTAGAAAGGAGAAAACTAATGATTGATGTGAATAATATTCAATTGATGCAATTATTCTCCGCAGCTTTGTTCTGTATTGGTTTCTTTGCGGTTATCACTAAGAAAAATATGGTATTGATTCTTGTTGGAATAGAATTGATGATAAATGCATCTTTAGTTAATCTAACAGTATTTGATTATTTGTTTAATAAAATTGATGGTCAGATGATGGCATTGTTTGCAATGGTATTATCTGCAGCTTCTATAGCAGTAGCTCTTGCTATTGTAATCAAAGCTTATCAATATTTTAAAACTATAAATCCAGACGAAATTAATAAACTTAAAAACTAGTGGATCAAATAACTCAAATATCTTCGTTTCTATTTGGTTCTGCGAAAGGACTAGCCTTACTCGCTTTGTGTTTTCCTTTATTGGGTTTCATATTTTTAATGTTTACCAAGAAATCTAATCTTGTAAATTTTATATCAATTGGAATTGGAAGTATCAGTTTCATTTCTTCAATATTCATCTTAATTCAAAATATTCAAACAGGTAACTTTAGTCTGCATTCGCATTGGTTAAGTGTTGGAAGTATAAACTTAGAAGTAGGAATTGTTGTAGATCGAATTGCAAGTTTAATGCTAA
The DNA here is from genome assembly GCA_964645385.1 of uncultured Sphingobacterium sp. GTDB lineage: Bacteria > Bacteroidota > Bacteroidia > Sphingobacteriales > Sphingobacteriaceae > CAJBVG01. The sequence continues at coordinate 3,331 of CAZYBY010000115.1, read as the reverse complement.
GCATGGTATCGTTTATTGCTTTAATGGTAATGGTATTTTCAACTTCATATATGAAAGGTGAAAATAGATACAGTATTTTCTTTGCGTATTTGAATTTGTTTGCTTTCGCGATGTATGGATTAATACTAAGTCGAAATCTACTAACAACCTATATATTTTGGGAGATGGTAGGTTTTTGTTCCTACTTATTAATTGGTTTTTATACTCAAAAACAAAGCGCAATTCTTGCGAATAAAAAAGCTTTCATTATCAATAGAATTGGAGATCTTGGGTTCTTAGCAGGACTGATGATTCTCTTAAGCACTTTAGGTACTCTTGATTTAGTAGAACTATTTTCTAGAGTTCAAGAACATGGAATATATGTTTCAGCATCAGATAAGTTTGCACTTCATATTGCCGGATATGCGTTCTTTTTAGCAGTGATTGCTAAGTCTGCTCAGTTTCCATTACATGTTTGGTTGCCTGACGCAATGGAAGGTCCAACTCCAGTTTCAGCGTTAATTCACGCAGCAACGATGGTAATTTCTGGAATTTATTTAATGATCAGAATTTATTTTCTATTAGATCCATCAGTTTTAAATTTCATCGCTATTATTGGATCGTTTACAGCTTTTATGGGGGCTTTTATTGCTGGCCGACAAAATGATATAAAGAAAATTTTAGCGTATTCAACCATTTCTCAATTAGGTTATATGGTAATGGCGGTAGGGGTTACAGCGCCTATGGCAGCATTTTATCATTTATATACACATGCATTTTTTAAGGCTGCTTTATTCTTATCGGCAGGAAGTATAATTCATTCAATACATACTCAGGATATTCGGGAAATGGGAGGTTTAAGAAAAATTTTACCTATTACGTTTCTAGTATATTTGGTTTCTGCTGCAGCTTTAGTAGGTATTCCGTTTTTTTCAGGTTTCTTTTCTAAAGAAGCTATTTTAAATGAAACTTGGCATTGGGCTCAATTGCACGGGAATAGTTATCTCATTGTACCAATCTTTGCATTTTCAGGTGTAATCATGACTGCTTTCTATGTATTTCGACATGTGAGCATGGTGTTTTTTGGAGAAAATAAATTTAACTTCAGCGTTAAAAAAGAAAATATAAGCATTGCATTACCTCTTGTTTTATTGAGTTTAGGAAGCATCTTTATGTATCCATTATACGAAGAAGTACATGAGTTAAAATATATGCCATACATTAGTGTATTACTTATTGCTACTGGTATTACCTCAGCATATTTAATTTGCTTTCGTAAATTAATTAAGCCTTATTCAGAACAAAACTTAATTTATAAGTTAAGTTCGAATGCTTTGTATTTAGATAAGATTTACGATTTTCTATTTACGAAACCAATTCATTATTTGCTTAATAAATTACAGCCAGTAGATTTTAAATTCGATAAAGATATTATTCACGGAGCTGGAAATGTTATTATACTTTTTTCGCAATACATTAATAAATTCGATTCGTATATCGTAGATGGTTTAGTAAATGCCATTGCAAAAATTGGGATTCAAATTTCTTTACTATCGGGTTGGATAGATAAAAATATTATTGATGGTTTAGTAAATGCCATTGCAAAATTAACTAGAAGAATAGGGGATTTAATCAGAGCATTTCAAACAGGTAAAGTGCAATCTTACTTTGCATTGAGTGCATTATTATTAATATTTTTTATTTGGATTTTTATGAGAGGACTATAACATGAAATTATTATCCATATTAATTTTTATACCATTCCTAGGGATGCTTCTAATAGGGGTCTTACCCAAAGTATATCAGAATATCTATAAATATATTACTGCAGGTATTGCTTTAATACAGGTATTATTAGCAGTTTATTTATATGCGAATTTCGAAAAGAATGCGGTGTTTCAATTTATAGAACAACAAAATTGGATTAGTTTGCAAATTGGAAGTTTGGGTAAATTGCAAATCGATTACTTTGTTGGGATGGATGGGATATCAGCAGGATTAGTACTATTGAGTAGTATAGTTATGCTAATTGCATCACTATCTTCGTTCGAAATTAAATCGAATTTAAAAGGATATTTCATTCTTTTTAATCTGATGAATTTAGCAATCATGGGCGTATTTCTATCCCTTGATTTCTTTTTGTTTTATGTATTTTACGAATTGATGTTATTGCCTTTGTATTTCTTAATCGGAATGTGGGGAGGATCGAACAGAGAATATGCATCAATTAAATTTTTCTTGTATACCTTATTTGGTTCAGTTTTCATGCTGCTTATAATGGTTGGCTTATACTTTTCAGTGAACGATCCATCAACGGGAAATCATACATTTAATATTCTACATATGATGAACCTGGCGAATTACAAAGCCGACGGTTTCTTTAGCCATGCATCAAATGTAATGCTCTTTGGAATTCCGAGTAGGTTTATTGCATTTATCGTATTGTTTATTGGCTTCGCGATAAAAGTACCGATGGTACCATTTCATACATGGCTACCCGATGCTCACGTAGAGGCACCTACTCCAATCTCTATAGTTTTAGCCGGAATTTTATTAAAAGTAGGCGCTTATGGAATCATCAGAATTTGCTATGGTATATTCCCAGATGCAGCAATTCACTATTCATATTATATTGGATTGATGGGTATGATTTCGATTATCTATGGTGCACTAAATGCATTAAGCGCGAAAGATTTAAAACGACTAATTGCCTACTCTTCAGTTTCTCATATGGGATTTGTATTAATCGGAATAGCATCCTTAACTGCAGAAGGTATGAATGGTGCAATCTTTCAATTATTCTCACATGGGATTTTATCATCTATGTTATTTTTCTTAGTAGGTGTATTGTATTTTCGAGTACACGATCGAGAACTAGCAAATTTCAGAGGCTTGTCTTTACAAATGCCTAAATACACAGTGTTTGTAGTGATTGCATTTTTCGCATCCTTAGGATTACCTGGTATGTCGGGGTTTATTGGTGAAGCATTCAGTTTGTTTGGTGCATTTTTATCAGAAACTTCGAACGGAATGATTCCAAGATGGATGGCTGTCGTTTCAACATTGGGAATTTTACTTGGAGCTGCTTATTTCTTATGGGCTTTACAAAGAATGTTTTTTGGTGAAAAAAGATTTAAACTTTCTAGTTGGGAAAATCAATTAACAGATTTAACAACCAGGGAATATATCGTTTTAATTCCATTAGCATTATCAACAATAATATTAGGGATTTTCCCTTCGTATTTATTCGATTGGAGCAATGCTAGTGTAAATGTATTAATCAACGATACACTGATGAATGGATATATTTATTTGCATCAATATTTTCAAGTAATTGGTTAGTATGAATATT
>CAZYBY010000114.1:0-3246 GCA_964645385.1 uncultured Sphingobacterium sp. | reverse complement strand
TACCATCTAAAACAGCGATGTATTTTTTAATGATACCATCGTTTTCTAAACGCTTAATTCGCTCATAAGTTGGCGTAGCAGAAAGTCCTACATCCTTGGCAATATCTTTAATAGCTTTTGTTGAATCTTCTTGTAAGATTCTTAAAATTTCAACGTCTATACGATCTAAGTGCTGCAACATAATTTAATCTTTATCTATAAATTAAATAAATAAAATCGACTATACCAAAAATAAAAAAGCCCCCGATTTCTCGAGGGCTTTTTTTATTGAATTAAACTGAGATTATTTCTTAGCTACATCAATAATTCTTGTGTAAGCTATTTTACCATCTACAGTTAATCTAACCATGTAAACTCCTGAAGAAGTTTGTAGGTCTTCATTTTTGTAATCGAATGAATATGTACCAGCAGCTTGGTATTCACCATTTAAAATGGTTGCAACATTTCTGCCAATCATATCATAAACTTCGATGCTTACATTATTTGCGTTCTCTGGTAACACATACTTGATCTTAGTTTGACCAACGAATGGGTTAGGAGCAGCATTTAATTTAAACACCTCTGCAAAGTCGTTTCCAAAGCCTGTAACAGTTATTTCTTGTGTAGTGGTTGCAATACAACCTGTCGCCACATTTGTAATTGTTAAGCTTACTGTGTAAACGCCTGGTGCAGTAAACAAGTGAGTAGGTGAAGGTAATTGTGATGTATTACCAACACTTGTAGGATCACCGAAGTTCCAAGAATAAAGAACACCACCTGGAGCAACATTAGCTTGGAATGTTACACTTTGACCATTCGCAGTATCAACAACATAAGTTGCATCTGGAATAGCTTTGTTTGTGATAACAATAGCATCACTGTTGTTACATCCTTGAGCGCTAGTTACTACTACTGAGTAAGTACCAGCTAAGCTAACTCTAATTGTTCTTGTAGTAGCACCAGTAGACCATAAGTAAGTCGCACCTGGGTTACCAGCATCTAAAGTAATTGTATCACTTGTACAGATGTTTTGATCTGCACCTAAAGCAACTACTGGTAAAGCATAGTTTGTTACTACAATTGTATCTTTTCCAGTACATCCATCTGCATTTGTTACAGTTACGATATATTGACCTGGAGCAGCTACTTTAATTGTTTGTGTAGTTGCATTATTTGACCATGAATATGATGCAAATCCAGCACCAGCATCTAATGTTACAGAGTCTGTAGGACATTTAGATTGATCAGCACCAAGGCTAACTACTGGTTTTGGTTTATTCGTTACTACAACTGTATCTCTCGCAATACAACCGCTAGCATTCGTTACAGTTACACTATAAGTTCCTGCTGTAGTAGTTGAAATTGTTTGAGTTGTAGCACCTGTTGACCATAAGTAAGTCGCACCAGCATTTCCTGCATCTAATAATACTGAAGTACCAGCACATACATTTTGATCTGCACCTAAAGCAACCACTGGAGCTGCGTTATTTAAGATTGTTACAGAGTCGATAGCTGAGCAACCATTCGAGTTTGTTACAGTTACCTTGTAAACACCTGGAGCAGATGCACTAATAGTTTGAGTAGTAGCACCTGTCGACCATAAGTATGTCGCACCAGCATTACCAGCATCTAAAGTTTGCGCACTACCTGCACAAATTGTAACAGTATCAGCACCTAAACTTACTGAAGGAGAAGGAACTTGAGTAATCAAGATTGTATCTCTTCCAATTAATCCAGCCTGATTTGTTACAGAAACAATATAAGTTGCACCTACTGTAACATTAATTGTTTGTGTTGTTTCACCAGATGACCAAACGAAAGTTGAACCAGCGTTACCAGCATCTAAAGTTATAGATGAACCAGTACATAATGTTCTGTTTGGACCTAAGTTTACAGTTGGAGGAGGAATTACATTTACCAAGATTGTATCAGTAGCTGTACAAACTGTATCAGATACGTTTACAATGTATTGGTATGTTCCTAAACCACCTGTAGGTGTAGCAACTGGGTTAGCAATAGTAGTAGATGATAAACCACCATTAGCAGATTGAGTCCATGCATAAGTTAACGAAACTGGTTGACCTAACAAGAAGTTCGGTCTTCTAGTTTCAGCAGTACCTGATGCATTTGTACATACTGTTGTAGCATCTGCATAGTAGTATAAACTAGATGCATATGATGTATTAGAGTATGTAATAGTTTGTGAACCATTCCAGTTTGAGTTATTGAAACATGTTTCAATAATGATGTTAGAAACACCGTCCCAAATAAATGGAGTTTGGAATAAATGTGTATTTGTTGCAAAAGGTTGTACAGTATATGACGGTGTCATAAATACTGGAGTTAAACCTGAAACAAATGTTGTAGGCATTGCAGTTAATGCCGTTGTACCCATAGAAATGGTAAAGTTTGTAAGTGGTAATGTTGTTGTTACCCCTTGAACAGCTAATCCTAATGAAGTAATAGGACCTGGAGTAATACCAGCGGCTAATAAATCAGCAGCAGTATACAAGAACTGTTCTCTGTTACCCCAGAAGGTAGTATAATAAGGGTTTGGAACACTTGATGATACTAGTGTACCTGTACCTACTTGAATTGCATTACTTACGTATGCAGATAATTGGTACGACTGACCAGCACCTATGTAACCATCTGGGCTAGTTTGTAATTTAGATTGTAATTGACCATCCTTATAAGTTCCACCAGCGAAAGTAGATGCATTTTTATTTGGAGCTAAGTCAACTGCACTGAAGCTATAAGCAACACTGTTAGTACCTGCATTTGGAATTGTTGCAGTGTAAACACCATTACCTACGTGAGTCATAACAATTGCTGGTTGAACTGTATTACCAATCGAGTAATTCAATTTAACCGTATCCACACCAGTTGTATCTGTAACAACAATTGAAACTGCGTGACTAGCAGGTGCACAAGCACCACCAGCAGGAGTAATTGTTTTGTTAGCAAATGTAGGTGGGTAATAGTCACCTGGAGGTGGAGGTAAAATTTCAATTGTGTAATCTTCAATCTCACCCCATGAGAAGTTAGCACATGGATCTAAATCTGCAGTACTTGTTTCATTCGCTATAACACGCATACGAGTTAAACCTGTAGGTGTGTTAATAGGCAATTGAATATTACCAGAAACTGTTCTTGCTGTAATAGTAGCTGGAGCAACAGCTTTGAATACTCTTTCAGATGGTGTTTCGAATGTACCGTTTTGATTTAAGTCGATAAATACGTTAACACTTGTAGTATAAATAAACG
>CAZYBY010000113.1:0-3979 GCA_964645385.1 uncultured Sphingobacterium sp. | reverse complement strand
ATAAAAGATACAGCATTGCTAAGTTTGTTATCGGGCAAAACCAAAGACATGTTCGAAAAAATGGATAAAATAGAATCGGAATTAATGCAACCAAAAGCCGTTGCACCTCAAGATGTTTTAGCTTTCCCAGTTATGTTAAACGATAAACTAGCCGGTATTGCAAGTTATATTTCGGGTGCTGAAGCTAAACCAAATAAAAACGCATACGATGCTTTTGAAGATTTGTCGAAAAAAATTGATTTGCAATTAATGAACTTAAACTTAATATTGAAAAATGACATCCCAGCCTTTAATGAGCTAGTAAAATCGAAAAATAATGATGTTTTACGTTAGATAGACGTTCGTCGGAGCACGTTCGTCGGAGCACGTTCGTCGGAGCGTCCTCGCTCCGACAGAAAACAATAATTGTTGAAGCGAAGACGCTCCGACGAACGACGAATACCGACGAAGAGTATTAAATGATATGATGAAATTGAAGTTTATAATTATTGCAGGTTTAGTCGGATTAACAAGTATTAGTTCGGCTCAGTTAACAAAATATGTCCGTCCGATGATTGGTACGGGTGGACATGGTCATACATTTCCAGGAGCTACAACTCCATTTGGAATGGTGCAATTAAGTCCGGATACTAGAATAGATGGTTCTTGGGACGGTTGTAGTGGATATCATGATAGCGATAGTTTGATCTATGGTTTTTCACACACACATTTAAGTGGAACAGGTTGTAGCGATTACGGAGATATTTCATTTATGCCAGGTTATGCTGATGAATCAATATTAACCGAAAATGTAAAAGCTAGACCTACAAATTTAACTGCAGAATTCAATCATATTAATGAGAAAGCGAAAGCTGGTTACTATAAAGTAATACTTAAAGACATCAATGTAGAATTAACAGCTACTACACATGCAGGTATGCAACGCTATACATTTATCAAAGATGGTATTGCATGTATACAATTAAATTTATCTCATAGAGATCAATTATTATCTGGTAAAATAGAGAAAGTAAGCGACACAAAATACCAAGGTTATAGAAGATCTAAAGCTTGGGCTGAAGATCAATTAGTATATTATTCATTTGAAGTTTCTAAGAAAAGTTTTTTAGAAAATACCTATAAAATAAATAAGGCAGACGAAGCTTTGTTCTTGTATTTCCATGTTACTAAAGGTGAGCAAATACTAGTAAAAACTGGTATTTCCAGTGTAGATGAAGCAGGAGCTGCATTGAATTTAAAAACAGAAATTCCAACTTGGGATTTTAACAAAATACAGACGGAAGCAAGCAATGCTTGGGAAAAAGAATTGTCAAAAATTGAAGTTGTAGATTCAAATTCAAATAATAAAATAAAATTCTATACTGCACTATACCATTGTATGATTCATCCAAACCAATTAAGTGATGTGGATGGAAAGTACAGAGGAAGAGATGGGAAAGTACATCAAGCAGATGGTAAATATTACACCTTGTATTCTTTATGGGATACACATAGAGCATTACACCCATTATTAAATATTATCGATAAAGAAAGAAGTAAAGATTTTATTAAGAGTTTCCTTGCGCAATTTGAACAAAGTGGAAGATTACCGATGTGGGAATTATGGAATAATGAAACTAATTGTATGATTGGTTTCCATTCTGTAAGTGTGATTTTAGATGCTTATGTTAAAGGAGTAATTGATAAGCCTTTGCTCGAAAAACTATACCCTGCAGTACTTTCAGAAGCAAACAGTAATCGTTTTGGCTTAGATAAATTTAGAAAAAGAGGATATTTAGAAGTAGAAGATGAAAGTGAGAGTGTGAGCAAAACACTTGAATATGCTTACGATATGTGGTGTGTTGCTGAAATTGGAAAAATTCTTAACAAACCTGATTTAATCGCTTTTGAAAAATATGAAGATGCATGGAAAAATGTATATGATGTAAATCTCGGCTATATGCGTCCTCGTAAAAATGGTGATTGGCTTAAGCCATTTAATCCTTACGAAGTGAACAACCATTACACAGAAGCAAATGCCTGGCAATATTCTTTCTTTATGCCTCACAGAAATGATATAAAACAAAATGTTTTACCATTATTTCAAGCAGATACGAAAACGGCGGGAAGAGAGCAATCTGATATTACAGGTTTAGTTGGGCAATACGCACATGGCAATGAACCAAGTCATAATTATGCCTATCTACTTCCATTAAAAGAAAGACAATTTTACATTAAAAAAATAATGAATGAATTGTATGGTATAGGAAGAGATGGCTTATGCGGAAATGACGATTGTGGGCAAATGAGTGCATGGTTTGTATTTTCTGCCATGGGCTTCTATCCTACTTGCCCTGGTAGAGCAGAATATGATTTTGGTGTTCCATTGTTTAGTAAAGTTAATATCAATACAGGAAATGAACATAATTTTTCAATCACAACAAATACATTTTCTGACTTACTGATTCCAAGTGTATCCAGAGCACAAAATGGCACTCCATTTACAGAACCAGGTACGCCTAGGGAGATTCTAAAACATAAAGAATTAATAAATGGACAAAAAATGTTTTTTGCTCCAGGAGTAATTAACGAACATCACAAAAACAGAGAATTATTTAAAGAAACAGCTTACTTGGCTGCACCTGTGATTACAGCAGACAAGCAAGTTTTTCACGATTTCAATATAGTTGAACTGAGTTTACCAAACGTAAAATTAGATTCAACAATTGAGTTATTTTATAGTATAGATTCTATCACTTATAAAAATGCAAAATCGTATAAGAACCCTTTCTTTTTAATGAATTCTGCAAGGGTTTATGCTTTTGCTAAAAAAGGTAACTCTATAAGTGGAATAACTGAATCTAGTTTTTATAAAATGCCTAATAACTGGCAAGTGAATTTAAGAAGTACATATAACAAGCAATATTCAGCAGACGGGCCAGAAGGTATTATTGATGGATTAAGAGGTGATACAGATTGGAGAAAAGGAAGATGGCAAGGATATCAATCCCAAGATTTCGAAGTAAATATCGATTTATTAAGAGCTCAAGAAATATCGGAAGTTAGTTTGGGTTGTTTGCAAGATACTCGATCATGGATCTTAATGCCACGTAAAGTGGAAGTATTTACATCGAATGATGGAATAGTTTTTCAATCTGTTGGAGTTGTAAAACATAATATTCCAGACAATGATTATGCAGTACGAGTAAAAGATTTTAAAGCAAAATTTGAGACTGTTAAAGCTAGATATGTTAAAGTAATTGCAACAAATTACGGGACCTTACCACCTTGGCACCAAGGTGCAGGTGGAGATGCATTTATTTTTATTGATGAAGTAATTATTAAGTAATGCAAAAGTTAGTATCACTAGTATTCTTCAGTATTATATCATTAGTTATTTATGCGCAAAATCCAGACATCAATCTATTAAAGTCGATTAATAATAATAGAAATAAATCGTTCGATAAAGGGTTTCAGTTTCTGAGTAATAGTGTAAGTCCAATAAGCATCAGCACTCCTATTATACTTTATAGTGCAGGTATAATCCATCAAAATAAAACGATAAAAGAAAAGGCACTATATATAGGAGAGGCCACATTAGCCGCAGCAATCATTTCAACAAGTTTAAAATATTCAATAAACAGAGAACGACCATTCGAAAAATATCCAAATGAAATTGAAAAAGCTGGTGATGCAGGAAGTCCATCATTCCCGTCAGGGCATACTTCATCTGCATTTTCAACTGCAACTTCTTTAAGTATAGCTTTCCCAAAATGGTATGTTATCGTACCATCGTATGCATGGGCAAGCAGTGTTGCATACTCTAGGATGCATTTAGGAGTTCACTACCCTAGCGATGTTTTAACGGGAGCTATCATTGGAGCAGGCACAGCCTATTTGACGCATTATATCAACAAGAAGATTAGAAAGTAGAAAGCTAGAGATCGTTAGAATGTGTTCGTTAGAACGTTGTTCGTCGGAGCGTTGTTCGTCGGAGCGT
>CAZYBY010000112.1:0-1878 GCA_964645385.1 uncultured Sphingobacterium sp. | reverse complement strand
CTTTGATAAGAAAGTTGCTTTTTATAAGTCGTGGAAGCCAATATTTAAAGGACTTTTTGCTGGAGGTATTATTTTTTTAATTTGGGATCATTTCTTTACGATTAATAATATTTGGTCGTTCAATCCGAAATATATTTCAGGAATACATATCGCTTCATTACCATTAGAAGAAGTATTGTTTTTTATTCTAATACCCTACGCGTGTTTATTTATATGGCACTGTGTAGAATCGTATTTCCCCAAAACAATAGGGTTGAAATTTTCAAAATACGTTTGGATTGCTTTATCAATATTCAGTGTGTTTGTATTAATAATTTATCATGATAGAATGTACACACTAGTGACATTCAGTTTGTTATTATTAATTTCAATTTATTTTGCTTGGAAAGAAAAGCCTTGGCATAGTTCATTCATTATAGCTTACATTATTTCCTTGATTCCATTTTTCATTGTAAATGGATTGCTAACTTCAATTCCAATTGTATTATATAATGATATGGAGAACGTATCATTTCGTTGGGGAACGATACCCTTTGAGGATTCCTTTTATATGTTGGGGTTATTGATGTTGAATGCAATCGTTAGTCGACGTACGTTCGACGATGGTCGATCGAAGCGTCCACTTCGATAGTTTTGTTCTTAGTCGTTCGTCGAAGCGTCCACGCTTCGACACAGTTTAAAATAGGAATTCAACTATCGAATTTATTTTGATGAAAACTCCACCATCCATTCTACACCATATTTATCGCGAAAAGTTCCTAAGTGAGATCCCCATGGACCTTCTGACATTGACATTTCTACGGTCCCTCCAGAAGACAGACCATTGAATATAGCCTCCGCTTCTTCCTTGTTTTCTGTAGAGATTAAAATTTTACTACGGTTTTCTTCTTCACTTACTATACCTAAAAAATTTGGGACATCACTACCTGACAAAATACAAGCTCCACAAATTGGTAATTGTATAAGCATAATCTTATTTTGTTCGTCATCTGGAAATTTGAAATCTGGATTATTCAAATCTTTAAAACGTAACACTCGAGAGTATTCGCCACCAAATACTGAGCGATAAAATTCAAAAGCTTCTTCTGTATTTCCATTGAAATGAATATGCGAACTTATACTTGCCATTGTTAATTTGTTTAAAAGAATATATTAAATATAATTAAATCATGCTATTTCTAATGACTCTCTTAGAATGATTAATCTATTATTTCTGAAGACTTTTACAAATACGATTGATAATTTAGAAACAGTATTACGTTGATAGATTTAAGATTTATAAAGTAATGGAGGATTTAAATAATGTTTAAATTATTAAATTCTTCTTTTTTACTTTCAAACCATTTTGCAAAGTCGCTGGGGTCTTTCATTAATTTTTGCATTTCATTCATAGCTTCAATATGAGCAGTATCTCCTTTTTGAAACATTTCCATGCCGTGTTTTTTACTTTGATTTGCTATCTCATCAAATGACTCACCTGAGAATTCAAGATCACAGGCTCCACCGAGTTGCTTGCAGGACATCTTTTTCATATTTTGTTAAAATACCAATTCATTTTAAGATGTCAAACTATTAAAACAAAAAAGCCTAACATTTCTGTAAGGCTTTTTGCTCCTGAATCCCGCACGTGCGGGAGACCCTCTGATTAATCCCGCATATGCGGGACTCTCACCAGCTGAGCAAGCGTGCCCGTTGGTGTAAAATCTGGATCAATAAGTTTTAGTAATAAGTTTTTGTTTTTTTGTTTTTTAATAAACTTTTCGAGTTTCATTGCTTCTGATCTGGATTCACCGCATTCAAATAAAGCAACCATTTCCCAATCAGAGTATTTTCCTGTGTACTTATCAGAAGAATTAGAATTATGCTGTTCTAAACGCA
>CAZYBY010000111.1:0-2810 GCA_964645385.1 uncultured Sphingobacterium sp. | reverse complement strand
GTACCAAAAATATACGATGCATTTAATCCTAAACTCCAATGATCATTGATGCTATAACCAGCACCTAAATAAAATTGATTGACACCACCTTCTCCTTTAAAAATTTGAGTAACTGGGGTATCTAAAAAAGTAGTTTTAATGCTCGATTCATAACCCATACCCGAAACTGGAGTTAAACCGAAACTAGCTCCTAATTTTTTAGAAATTGGGAAAGCTAATTTTATATAACTAAGTCCTGCGTTATTTCTAAAAGCAGTACCAGAATTATTTTCGAGTTTTAGAAAAGAGCTGAACGCACCAACCTCAAAAGTTGTAAGTTGGATTGCCGAGTAAGAAGCAGGGTTCTGAGAATTAATGGCATTATCCATTCGTATACCATTGCTTAAGCCACCTAACCCTAAACTGATTACAGATGAATTTTTCTGAATCTGACCAAGTCCAAATTGTGAATAAGGAGTATTCGCTATGTTTTGAGCAAATGCAAGGCTTGAAGCTAAAACAAAGGAAAGGGTAATTACTGTTTTATTTTTGTTGAACATTATATTGCAATATCGTATTTAAGCCTTCGGCGACCAAATCCGGACGCGCAAAGATGCTATTTTTAACCTGAGTATCAAAAAACGACAAATCTCCACCGCACATTAATACTTGTAATCGTGGATATTGATATTCGTAAGTACCGATAATCCCTATAATTTCTTGAATAACACCATGAATTACTCCAGATTTTATTGAATTTTCAGTTGTATCACCAATTAAACTGGGTTTTCTAGCATCTGGCTGAATTAACGGCAATTGAGCGGTAAAAGTATTTAATGCTTTAAATCGCATTTGGATACCAGGAGAAATACCACCTCCCAAATATTCACCCTTATTGTTTATAAAATCATATGTAATACATGTACCCATATCGATGCATAGCACTGGCACATTCGGCATCAGCTTAAAAGCTGCACATACTGAAGCTAGACGATCTAGGCCTAGTGTATTTGGGCTGCTATACTTATTAGTACAAGGAATAGGAGTTAGATAATTAAACTGAATAAATTTTGAATGAGCATTTAAAAATGCTGTATGCTCAGCCTCTATATTACCAACATGAGAATAAATACTTGAATCGATCGGGTATTCCTTAAAAATTTTATCTAGAAGAAAAACATCCAAAGCATCGAACTTCGCACGAGCGGTGATTTTGTCCCCATCAAAAATATATACCTTGGTAAGAGTGTTTCCTTTATCGATGACTAAGTTCATTTGCTAATATCGATTGTTCGTCTAAGTGATGGTTCGTCGAAGCGTCCACGCTTCGACATTAATATTATAAATAGTCGAAGCGTGGACGCTTCGACGAACACTAAACCTACGCTTCGACGAACACTAAACTGTCAATGCTAGAATAGATTCGAACATCACTTTACCATCGATATTCGAAAGTTCTCCATCAGCTGCTCGTTCTGGATGCGGCATCATTCCAAATACATTTCTACCTGCATTGCAAACACCAGCAATATTTTCCAAAGCACCATTTGGGTTCGATTCTGGAGTAATATTACCATTTTCATCGCAATAGCGGAAAAGTACTTGATCGTTATCGTTTAATGATTTAATAATATCGTTAGAAGCAAAATATTTCCCTTCGCCATGAGCAATAGGAATTTTCAATACAGCATTAGGGTCTATTAGAGAAGTGACTAATGAGTTTGAAGTTTGAGATTTCAAATAAACATTTTTGCAAATGAACTTACGAGAATCGTTATGTAATAAAGCTCCCGGTACCAAACCAGCTTCTGCCAGGATTTGGAATCCATTACAAACCCCCATAACATAACCACCTTTATTTGCAAAAGAAACAACTTCCTGCATAATTGGTGAAAAACGTGCAATTGCACCCGATCTTAAATAATCGCCATAAGAAAATCCACCAGGTAACACAATAAAATCACAACCTTGTAAATCGTGATCCTTATGCCAAAGTTTCACAACCTTCTGTCCCATAATGGTTTCCAAAACATAAACCATATCTTGATCACAATTAGACCCTGGAAATACTACTACACCGAATTTGTTCATTATGTATTGATTTGATGAGCAAATATAGGAAATTATTAATTTCTTGACTACTTGATGCTTGATTTATTGACCCCTGAAAAATTCGCAGAGACGCAGAGTAGGCAGAGATGTTGTATAAATAATCCTGCATATATGCAGTTGTATAATCTAAATGCATACTTCATATTTGCCTATGCATGAAAATGAAATATCAGAGATCATTATTGGTAAGTGTTTAGATATCCATAAAAAATATGGCCCTGGTTTATTAGAATCATTTTACGACAATTGTTTATATAATAAACTTCTAGATACGGGCTTGAAAATCGAAAGACAAAAGCCAATCTATGTCACAGATGAGAATATTAAACATAAGAAATATTATAAAATTGATTTTCTAGTTGAGGACAAAGTTGTTGTAGAGTTAAAATCAGTTAGATGTTTCGCACCAGTACATAACGCTCAACTTCTTACTTATCTAAAAATTCTAAATAAGAAGCTAGGCCTTCTGATAAATTTCAATCGGGCTACACTCAAAGAAGGTATTAAAAGAGTAGTAAATGGAATTTAAAAAGGCTCTGCCTCCTCTGTGTCTCTGCGTCCTCTGCGTCTCTGCCTCCTCTGCGTCTCTGCGAATTTTACAAACTCACAACCATCACCTCCCTCTCCTTCAGTATATTTGAATGCACTAAATTAAATAAGTAGGTTTCTCCGATAACATAACTAAATTGCTCCGATTTATGTTCTTCGGTAATGTTTGT
>CAZYBY010000110.1:0-3896 GCA_964645385.1 uncultured Sphingobacterium sp. | reverse complement strand
TTGCAATATGGCGAAAAAGGTAAAATACTTTTATAACACCCATACCTTAAAGTATGAAAAAGTTGAAATAAGTATCGGTAAACGCATATTGCGTATTATCGGGTACTTAGCTTCTGTTGCGGTGTTTGCCAGCATCGTTATGATTATTTCTTACACGTACATCGACTCACCAAAAGAGAAAAGATTGAAACGAGAGATAGAAAACTTAACCTTGCAATACGATCTGATTCAGGAGCGTATGAAAATCATGGAGGTCGTTCTACAAGATTTAGAAGATCGAGATGATAATATTTACAGAGTAATTTTTGAAGCTGAACCTATTTCTGATGATGTTCGTAAGGCCGGTTTCGGGGGTATCAATAAATACAAAGCTCTAGAGGGTTATGATTACTCTGAAATCATGATTGAATCGACGAAAAAGCTCGACCAGGTTGCAAAACAGATGTATGTTCAATCTAAATCTTACGATGAACTTCTTAAAGAAGTGAAAAATAAGAACAAATTACTTGCTTCTATTCCGGCTATTCAGCCAATATCAAATAGAAAATTAAAAGCACTTGCTTCTGGTTTTGGATTCAGGATTCATCCCGTTTATAAAACCTCTAAGATGCATACAGGTATGGATTTCACAGCAAAAATTGGAACACCGATTTATGCTACTGGAGATGGATATGTGATTACTGCTGATGGAAGTGGACGAGGTTACGGAAATCATGTGGTTATTAATCACGGATACGGTTATCAAACATTATACGGTCATATGAGTCGTATAAAAGCACGTAGAGGGCAATCAGTAAAAAGAGGTGAAATTATTGGATATGTAGGAAATACAGGCACTTCAACCGCCCCACATTTGCATTATGAGGTTCGTAAAGGTGGAAGACCAATCAACCCTGTGAATTTCTATTACAACGACCTTACACCACTAGAATATGAGAAAATGTTGAAAATATCTCAAACTTCTAACCAATCTTTCGACTAATATTATTTTCAGAATTAGTACTTTTGGATATGCCTTACAAAGAACAGGAAACTCAAAAAAGATACTACAGTATTGGTGAAGTGGCGAAACTATTCGACGTTAACCCATCTTTAATTCGTTTTTGGGAAGGTGAATTCGATGTTCTTCAACCTAAAAAAAACAGAAAAGGCAATCGTTTATTTACTCAAGAAGATATAGAAAACATCAAGATTATCTATCATCTCGTTAAAGAAAAAGGATTCACTCTAACTGGTGCTAAAGAAGAGATGAAAAAAAATCCGAATGACTTAAAAGATCAGCAAAAAGTTATTCAATCTTTAGAAAAACTCAAATCTTTCCTCCTAGATATTAAGGATTATTTATAATCCTGCATATATGCAGTGGTAAATTAAAAAAACTAATCCGACCTTTACTTTCGTGAAGGCGATAAAGTGTTTTTGGTATTTAATGCTGCTTGCAAATGCAATTCAAGCTCAAGTTTTTAACGATGCTTATACTATTGCTACGGCTTCTGCTGATATGTGTAGTAATAATGGTCTAATGTTGAATAAAAACCCTGCAAGTATTACTGGTATTGAGCAACCTCAGATTAGGTTAAGTCAAGTTATACCTTATTCCATACTAGCATTGCAAGGGAATGCTATATCATCAACATTCAAAATTAAACGAACCTATTTCTCTCTAGAATATGCACAACTTGGTAAAGAAAACCTCAAGTATCATCTATTGAATTTAGTTAGTGGAATTAAAATTGATCAAAGAACATCCCTTGGGACAAAAATTGTTTATCATCAATATAAACGGTTTGAAATTGAACAAAATCCATATTTCACAGCTGAACTTGGGATGAATCAAGTTCTAAGTAAGAAAATGAAATATGGAGTTCAGGCAGCATACAATGTAAATAAATTAAGAGCATACGATAATGAATCTTTTATAAAGATTGGTTGCTCTTATACTATAGAACCAAGATTCAATACCTATTGCTCCGTAAAAATGAATGAATACGGGCTTTTGGTTGGAAGTATGGCCATAGAATATAGGTTACATAAAAACATTTCTACTCAAGCTGGTTGGAATACACAAGAATCAGCTTTTTGTACAGGAATTCAGTATCAGATAAAAAGAAGTAAAATAGAAATAGGTTCGTCTTATCATCCAATTTTAGGTTTTAGTTATGCGGTGGGTTTGTGTTATAGGTATGGTAATCAGTTTAATCATCAATAAATCTTTTGCTCAAATATACCAGAGCGTTGATGAAGAATTAACTTATGAATCTGATGAAGTAAATGAGGAAATTCAACAAAAAATATTTTCTAAAATTTCATTTTTAGAATTCATTAATGATAATAGTATCTATAGTTTATTTATAACTGAAGAGCAACGCCAAAAACTGCTGGAACATATTGAGTATACAGGACATTTGAAAAGTCTTTTAGAGTTGCAAAGTATTGGTTTGTTTACCTATAGAGAATTCGAAAATCTTCAACAAATTATCGAGATTAAAGAAGAAGAAAGTATTTCTACTAAAGATGCAGTAAAAATTACAAGTCGAGGTAACTATACATCTCTAAAAAATGATAAATATATAGGTGGACAATGGGGAAATTACCAGCGAATCCAATTTAACCTACAAAACAATTTTAAGATTGGTTTGGCAAGAGAAGTTGATATTGGAGAGGATAATAACATCCTATTTCCAGATCATGAAGCATTTTTTGTAAATAAAAAATGGAAGAAAAATGAGATCACAATCGGAGATTATCAGGTTTTTCATGGCTTTGGTTTGTTGATAGGACAAGGTTTTTCAGCTAGTATTGGAAATGGTGGTATCAATAATTCAATACAGCATAGATGGACTCCTAATGCAAATCAAACAGAGATAAATACATTTCGTGGATTTTATTTTAGAAAAGGACTTAAACAAAGCTCGTGCAGCATTGGAGTGTCTATAAAAAACATAGACACAGGAACCCTTACTGGTTTGCATCGCACATCTTCAGAATTAAATAAAAAGGATAAAGCCAAAGAAGAAATATTGATCTTGGCTTATGAGCATAAAAAGCGAAGTTTTCAAAATAAAACAATAGTAATATATAATCGAATAAATAATAATGTTGGCATTAGCAATAGCCTTCAAGCATATTACAGAAATTGTGTATTATTTTCAGAAATAGCATATTTCAATACTAAAATTGCTTCAAGCATTGGAATGATGATCTTGATATCAAAAGATATTCCATTAAGTTTCGTATATACAAATTTCGAAAATGAATATAGTAGTCCCTGGAAAAGTTATAAAAATCAGGGTTTTTCAAAATACGATGGAACTGGTATAAACATCAATATTCAAATACCTCTTTATAAAAAAATACAACTCGATTACTCTTATAGATTTAATTCTATATCGGATTTTGATAATGATTATATTATGTTGAACAAATATTATCATGCAGTCCGAATAGAATATTTTATTAATAAAAATATTCAACTTTCAAATGTAAATATTGCTCAATACGACATTGATTTAAACGCAAGCTTTAGAAGTAAAATTAATGTCAAATTAAACACTAATGAAAGAGTTAAGCAACAATACCAGTTTTATTTGAATAAGAATGCTACTAATATTTCGAATGCAATTGCATATCATATCTCATATCGAAATAAAAACATTCAAGCGATTTATTCGCTTGCATTATTCAATATTAAGCCTAATTCTGCAATCTATTTCCAAGTCGATAACATTCTGATTGCCAAGCAAAATGTAGGCATTTACGATACTGGCAGATTACAATATTTTGGGATACAATACAAGCAAAATAGAAGATTTACTATTGGAATGTTTATTCAGCATTTAAACAATAATGAAAGAGTTAAGCAACAATTCCAGTTTTATTTGAATAAGAATGCTACT
>CAZYBY010000109.1:0-9665 GCA_964645385.1 uncultured Sphingobacterium sp. | reverse complement strand
ATATTAGATATTAGATATTAGATATTAGATATTATAAATTTAATAAAATAATAATAAAACGAAGGACTATGGACCAACGACTATGGACCAACGACTATGGACCAACGACTAAGGACTATGGATTATGGATTAACGTCCAGTTTCAATATGAGCCTCTAACTCTGAAAGTATAGCATATAAACCAAAGTTTGTACGATTCATATAGATGAAATGCTTAGAGCCGCGTGCTTGTTTGAATTCTGGCATTTTGGTGATTTGTTCGCCGAAATTTGATAAGTCTAGCATAAACTGCTTATTAGAAAAATCGAATGACGAACTAATATATGGCTGAGCAAACATTTTAATCATCCTCGAATACCACTCGAAGTAAAAATCGATACTCGCTTGATCATCTTTATCCTGAATCATTTCTAGTTGTCGGAAACAAGAAATCGTTTCCTCTTTGTTCGATAAAGTATTCCCAATAACTAAACTAAAATAAGGCTGATAAAATTCTTGTGGAATTTTTTTCATACAACCAAAATCCAATACCCCTAGTTTATTATCTGGTGTAATGATGAAATTACCAGGATGTGGATCTGCGTGTACTTCTTTTAGAGTATGCATTTGAAAATTATAAAAATCCCAAAGTGCTTGCCCTATTTTGTTTCTGTTTTCCTGACTAGGTTTAGTAGCTAACCATTCTTTTAAA
The DNA here is from genome assembly GCA_964645385.1 of uncultured Sphingobacterium sp. Lineage (GTDB taxonomy): Bacteria > Bacteroidota > Bacteroidia > Sphingobacteriales > Sphingobacteriaceae > CAJBVG01. The sequence goes on along the minus strand of CAZYBY010000109.1, from coordinate 8,974 downwards.
TGTAATCCTTCAATCCAATCCATTGTTATAATTCTTGGACTCGACATTTCAGGATAATAACTCGGGAACACTATATTATTTAAGCTTTTACAAGCTTCAGAGAATTTTTGAGATTGTTGAACTTCTAATATATAATCAGTTTCTTCTATCATCTTTTGTTCCACTTCTTTCATATAGATATCAAGTTCTTTTTCACTCATACCTAATAATCGAAAAGCAAAAGGTTTTACTAATTTTAAATCAGAACTGATACTTTCAGCAACTCCTGGATATTGAATTTTTACAGCTAATTTTTTGCCGTCTTTTAGAGCTTTATGAACTTGACCGATTGAAGCTGCATTGCTAGATTTTATTTCGAACTTATCGTATATCTGTTCGGGTGTTTTACCAAAATATTTCGAAAATGTACGTACAATTAATGGCCCCGATAATGGTGGAGCATTGTATTGTGATTTCGAAAATTGATCAACATAAGCCTTAGGCAAAATATTTTTGTCCATGCTTAGCATTTGAGCTACCTTCAAGGCTGAACCTTTAAGTTCACTTAGAGATTCATAAATATCTTGTGCGTTTTCCTCATTAAGTTGGTCTTTACTTAAATCGGCATCGAAAAGCTTTTTAGTATAATGCTTTAGGTAATTCCCCCCTACTTTGATTCCTGTTTTTACAAATTTTGCTGAACGCTCTACTTTACCAGTTGCAATACTATCTTGCTCTTTCATTTTCTATTTTTTAAAGGCTACATTTCGCCATAGAAATTTGCCATATTCTACCATACTGTCTAATGGCGATTGAGCCATTAAATCGAAAGTAATATTGACACCTTTTTCTATCGCTTCATCTGTTTTTTCAAATTCAGTACTTGTATCATCAATCCAAAAATGTATTATGAAAACTAATTGAACCCATAATGCATCTTTGTATTTTTCACTTATGAATTTACGATCTATAATTTCTCCCCCACTTATCCCTTCTTGAATTACCCCATTTGCAAAATCCTCGAACATCTTTTTAAAATCTGTTAAGTATGGAGGATTATTAAATTGAAGTTTTGAAGTGTTTTTGAAGCACCATGTAACATAACTACGATGAGCCTTTAAATGTTCTACTATTCCGAAATAAAATGCTAATATTTTTTCTCTTGAAGAATATCCTGCGTAAACATCTTGCGTTGTAATCGTATCAAACGTATGATTGAAAAATGCTCTCCAAGCACTTGCATCTACTGAGTCGAATGTGCTGAAGTGTTTATAAAATTCCTCTTCAGGAATTCCTAATTCTTTCATAAATACATAGACTGTAGTCGGACGTTCACCATGAGTTAACACATAATCGATATATGCTTCTCTTAACTTTTCTTTTTGTTCGATGTTTAACATAACTTTAATTTAAAGACCAATACAAATCTATCATTTTTTGGCATATGCAATACGTTCGATATGATTTGTGTTGAAATAAGAATCAACCCCAACACAAGTAAGCGTTCCAAACTCTTCTATATTAACGTAGCCATCCGATTCGATCTTATCTCCATCCAAAATTATCTCTTGTATTTCTCCTATCACTAGGCTAGATCCGTTCAATGTTATTGGAATAATCTCTATTAATTTTAAGGCATATTTAATTTTAGATGCTAATACATAAGGTGCCGGACAAATTTCAGTGTATTGCTCTTTCAATCCACAAGCATCGAACTCTGAAGTATACTCATCATATTTAGCACTAGTCTGGTGGGCTTGCTTATAAATCCCTTCGTGAACATGATTAATGGTATACCACTTGTTGTTTCTGATATTTTTTAAGGTCTGGTGTTCTTCTGTTTCAGGACGAAGCATCATTCCAATGTATGGTGGATTAGATCCAATATGTACTATGGAATTGAACGGCGCTACATTTGTAATTCCATCTTCTCCTACACTAGCCACCAAATTTAAACTCTTAAAGCCTTCGATGGAATTTATAAGTGTCGCTCTATAACGACTTTTCATTTCTTGGATATCAAACTTTGAAATGATCATATTAAATAGCTTGATGATTAAATGGCTGTAATACTAATTCCGAAACTACTCCTGAGCTTGGTTGTTGACATAAGAACCATATAGATTTTGCTGCTTCTTCAGCATGTATAAACTTATCTTTCTGAACTCTTAAATCTATAGTATCCCAAAATGGAGTGTCTGTACCACCTAGGAAAATATTTGTTATTCGAATGTCTGTTCTTTTCAACTCTTCTCGTATCGATTTCAACATCCCATTTAATCCATACTTAGATGCTGAATATGCAGCTGCCCCAGCCATCGGCGTTTTACCAAGTACACCTGGAAGATTAATTATTAGACCTTTCTTCGCAAGTTTCATTGGCTCTATAAAAGATTTTATCAACTGATATGCTCCAATTAAATTTACTTGAATCGACATTGTAAATTCTTCCACGCTCAGTTGTTCAATAGGCTTTATAATTCCTATTCCAACTGTGTTTATTAAAATATCTATCGATGGAACTATTGCGTGCAATGCGTTTGATACATCAATTACATTCTGATAATTTGTAATATCTAAAGTGAAAACTTGATGGAGTGGCACTTGTAATTCTGTAGCTAATGCATTTAACTTATTTGTATCTCTCGCTGTAAGAAATAGATTGGCTCCACTTTGTTTTAATAATTTTGCTGTAGCTGCACCGATACCTCCAGTAGCTCCAACAATCAATACATTTTTATCTTTTAATGTTTCCATTAAGCTCCCAATTCAATGTATGAAAGAAATTCTTTTCTAGTATCCTGATCATTGAAACGACCAGTATATTCAGATGTAACCGTACTGCTATTTACATCCCCTACACCTCTAGACGAAACACATAAATGATGAGCATCAATAACTACGGCTACATCTTCAGTACCTAATACTTGCTTCAACTCGTTAGCAATTTGTTTTGTTAATCGCTCTTGTACTTGTGGTCGTTGCGCATAGTATTCAACTATTCTGTTGATTTTTGATAAGCCTATTACTTGCCCATTTGAAATATAAGCAACGTGTACTTTCCCAATGATCGGAACAAAATGATGTTCACAATTACTGTATAAAGTGATGTTCTTCTCTACAAGCATTTGATTGTATTTATACTTGTTGTCGAACATTGAAATTTTAGGTTTGTTCGCAGGATTTAATCCTCTGAAAATTTCTTTCACATACATTTTAGCAACTCTATGTGGAGTCCCGTTTAAACTATCATCATTTAAGTCTAAACCTAAAATATTCATGATTTCTCTAAAGTGCTTTTCAATGAGTTCGATTTTTAAATCGTCATCCATTTCAAAAGCATCTGCACGTAGAGGCGTGTCCGCAGATGAAGAAACATGTTCATCGCCCATAAAGTCTATGAGCTCTGTTGAACTGAGTTTTGTACTCTCGATAGTTTTTGTTGAAGACATATTTTTAATCTTTATATGTCATTAACAACAAATCAATAATCTTGTTTAAGATTTAGAATATAAAAGTTAAACAAAAATTAAAATATTATTGAAAAATACGGAATGAAAAAGAGCCTAAACCATTTAAATTTGGCTAAATGATGCTGAAATAAATAAAAAAGGGTAATTAAATTACTCGTTAATATTTGCTGTTCTCAAAAGCTCTTTTTGATCAAGAATTTTGATTTTCTTACCTGAAAATTCTACTAGTTTGCTCGACTTAAATTCAGATAATAAGCGAATAGCTGTTTCAGTCGCAGTTCCAACTAGTGTAGCTATTTCTTCTCTTGATAAACTTACGGTAAGTGTAATTCCATCTTCTTCAACACCATAAACTTCTTTCAAAAAGAGTAAAGCTTCGGCCATTCGTTCGCGAACAGACTTTTGTGCTAAATGAAGAATTGCATTTTCAGCTTGACGAAGATTTTTAGAAAGTAATTGAATAATCTGCATCGAAAGGTCTTTATTACTTTCAATAAGATCTAGGAATACATTTTTAGGAATGAAGCATATGGATGTATCGTCTAAAGCAGTTGCGCTACAATTATAAACTTCGCCACTTAATAATGAACGATATCCAACAACATCACCATCTTTTGCAAGGCGAACAATTTGTTCTCTGCCTTCATTACCCATTTGGTGAATTTTTATTTTACCATGGTTTACACAAAATATACCGTGTGGATATGCTCCTTCTGTAAATAATTGTTGTCCTTTTTGTACACTCTGGCACCATTTATTCTCGTTTACCAAACGCAGGTCGTCCTGAGTTAAATGACAAAAAACTGATTTAAAACGCGTGTTACAGTGAGCGCAATCGACGTGTAAATCTTCTTTTTTAGACATAGGGGTGTTTTATTAAAGAATATTCTTAAAGGTAAGAATAATTCAGTAAAAATGTAAAAATACTATTCAACATTCAGTAGTAGCTGATTTTGAATGAATTCCTCTTGAGATTTGCGGTCTAAAAGCGGGTTCATAAATTCATCTACTGCTACTCCTTTGCCATAATTTGGAACTCCTGGGAAATAATTAATGTAAAAAAGAGGAAGTCTGATATTGATTTTAGAATTTGGGAGTACTACTTCAGGGAAAGACCTTCCGTTGTTTCCTGTATATGTACCACCAGTTTCAGTTCCTAAAATTTCAGCATTTTCATAGTACTTTAAGTATGCTGCAACTAAACTCGCAGATGAAACTGTTAGCCCATCGGTAATAACAACTACCTTAGGTTTATATTTAGAAATGTTTTTTGTTTTATATGAATAACGATAATATTTTAATCCATTATTATCAGTCCAACGTTGACCATTTGGATAAACGTCATACAATACTTTACCTAAAAGCCATTGTGCTTTACCTTTCCAAGATAAGAATGGGGCAATCTTCGCTTTACGACGTTCAGTATACATGTAAATATCTTTGTCGATGATATTATTTAACAAGAAAAATGCATGATTAATATTTCCGCCAGTATTACCTCGTAAGTCGATTACTAGTTGTTTCACAGAATCGCGGACCATACCATCGAACATGTTTTTATAAAAAGTTGTGTTTGCTTTCTTAAATGATTTAACACGAAGAATTCTAGTATCAGGAATGTTTTTCAATTTTAGCAACTTAGCGCCAGACATTGTATCTAGTGTAGCTGAGCCATCCCATTCGTATTCTTTATACTTTGCAGTATATTTTTTCTGACGTTCTACTTGTATTTCTTTTTTACCTTTTTCAGTTTCAATTACGATAGGGCAAACATCTGGTGTTTTAAATAACACATTGAAAAAGGTATTGAAATTTTGAGAGAAGAATGCTTCTGAGAAATTCTGGTTAAATCCATCACCTGTTTTCAGCATCAACATACGATCAACAATTTCTATTGCTGGGATATTGTTTATGCTTATAATTCTGTAAAGACTTGTATCACTTGAGTATTCTTTAATACTTCTGGCGTATAATTTATTTTTATAAATAGTGAAAGGGAAATTGAAAACTAAATTGGATTTAGCTTTCATAGCATTGCTCGCAGAGGTATGTGCACAGCGTGCTGTTGACACTAAAATATTCACTATTTCACCAAACTCTTCTTTAGGAAGAGAGTCGGGAATACGAGCATCTAAAAATTTATAAATTGTATTGAATTCCGATTCTTTGGTATATCTGTATAAAGAAGGGTGTGCTGTTTTTAATGCATCGTAACAAAATTTCAAATCAGCTTTGGCTTGTTCTTTTTGTAGCATTTGAGCTGAAACAGCACTAGCAAATACAGTAAGAACGGCAATTAACAATACGAATTTCTTCATCTAAATTTTATAAAAATTAAACTCCTAACAATAAACGTTGTGGATCTTCTAGATATTGTTTCACTCTAACTAAGAAGCCTACCGATTCTCTACCATCGATGATTCTATGATCATAAGATAAAGCAACATACATCATAGGTCTGATAACCACTTGACCATTAATTGCTACTGGTCTTTCTACGATATTATGCATTCCTAAAATTGCTGATTGAGGAGCATTAATAATTGGCGTCGACATCATTGAACCAAATACACCACCATTAGTAATGGTAAATGTTCCGCCAGTCATTTCTTCAATTGTTAATTTATTATCACGCGCTTTTAATGCTAATTCAGATACAGCTTTTTCGATTCCTGCTAAACTTAAAGATTCTGCATTTCTAATAACTGGAACTACTAATCCTTTAGGCGCAGATACAGCGATCGAAATATCAGCAAAATCGCTATAGATAATTTCTTCGCCTGCTATTTGAGCATTTACTGCAGGGAATTCTTTAAGTGCTTCGCAAACAGCTTTTGTAAAGAACGACATAAAGCCTAAACCTACACCGTGTTTTTCTTTAAATTTATCTTTATACTTCGCACGAATATCCATAATAGGTTGCATGTCTACTTCGTTGAAAGTAGTTAGCATTGCTGTTTCATTTTTAACAGTAACTAAACGCTTTGCTACAGTTTTACGTAACGACGACATTTTTTCTTTACGAACATTTCTACTACCTGGAGCAGCAGCTGAAACATTTGCAGTTGGAGTACTTGCAGGTTTAGAAGCACTCGCTGGAGCACTTGCTTTTGCTGAGCTTGCATCATCTTTTGTAATTCTACCATCTTTACCAGTTCCTTTAACTTGAGAAGGATCTACACCTTTCTCAGCTAAAATTTTAGCAGCAGCAGGAGATGGATGACCAGAAGCATAGTTTTCTTTTTCGCTTGTTGGGGTAACTACTTCTTCAACATCTGCTGTAGCCACTTTAGCTGATTTTGCACTTGGCTTAGCATTTGTATCGATAGAACAAACAACAGTACCAATAGCAATTGTTTCACCTTCGGCAACAATCGTTTTTAGAACACCTGCTTGCTCTGCAGTTAATTCAAATGTTGCTTTGTCAGATTCTAGTTCTGCAATAATTTCATCCATTTCAACAAATTCACCGTCTGCTTTTATCCAACGTGAAAGTGTTACCTCTGAAATTGATTCACCTACTGGTGGTATTTTGATTTCTAATGACATCGTTTGAAGTATGAATTATAAAAAAATATGAATTATTATTAGTCTTTGTCGTTTGTAAATGCTTTGTATAAAATATAATCTTGCTGAGTTAAGTGTTGCTTATTATATCCAGTTGCGGTACTACTACTTTCTTTACGTGAGATTACTTCAATATTTTCTCTACGCATTTTACGTAATAAATATGGCCAAGCTCCCATGTTAGCGTTTTCTTCTTGAACCCAGAATATTTCAGTTGCTTTTGAATATTTCTTTTTCAATGCTTCTAATTGATCTACTGGTAATGGGAAAATTTGCTCTAAACGTACAATAGCTACATCTTTCTCTCTTCCATCTTTTACTCTTCTATCTAATAAATCGTAATAGATTTTACCGCTACACAACAATACTCTTTTCACGTCTTTTGCTTTTACAGTAGCATCATCAATTACTTCTTGGAAGTTTCCTTCTGTGAAATCTTTCAAAGGACTTACACAAGCAGGATGACGAAGAAGACTCTTAGGAGTGAACACCACCAATGGTTTGCGGAATGGACGAATCATTTGACGACGCATTAAGTGGAAGAAATTTGCAGGTGTACTGCACATTGCCACTTGAATATTATCGTTTGCACAAGCTTCTAAAAATCTTTCAATTCTTCCTGATGAATGTTCTGGTCCTTGTCCTTCGTAACCATGAGGAAGTAACATCACTAATCCATTAGATCTTCTCCATTTGAATTCAGCACTAGTTACAAATTGATCAACGATAATTTGAGCTCCATTGAAAAAGTCTCCAAATTGTGCTTCCCAAATTGTTAGTGTATTTGGTGAAGCCATGGCATAACCATATTCAAAACCTAATACACCGTACTCTGATAAATGTGAGTTGTAAATGTAAAATGAAGGTTGATCTTTTTTAACATTTTGAAGTGGGATATACTCCTCTTCAGAATCTTCAATTTTAACTACCGCATGTCTGTGTGAAAAAGTTCCTCTTTCAACATCTTGCCCGCTCAAGCGCACATCATAACCTTCATCAATTAATGTTCCGTACGACATTAACTCTGCCATTGCCCAATCGAACATTTTAGTTTCGTTGACCATTTTCGAACGATCTGCAAATAGTCGTTCAATTTTCGTTAAGAATTTTTTGTCTTTCGGAAGAGTCGTTATTTGATTGGCAATTGCCAAGAATTTCTTTTCAGAAACTTTAGTATCGAAAGTAGTTTTAAAATCTTCTGGAGTAGAGAACCTAAAGTTTTTCCAAGCACCTTGGAATAATGGCTCTACAGTAGTAGTAGTTTCTTGTTTTGCTTCATTCAAACGCTCTTGTAAATGTTGACGGAATTCCTTCTCCATTTCTTTTGCTAACTCCGCATCAATAGAACCTTGTTCAGTTAATTTTTTCTGATAGATTTCTCTTGGGTTAGGATGTTTCTCTATTGTTTTATACAATAAAGGCTGAGTGAAACGAGGTTCATCAGATTCATTATGTCCGTATCTACGGTAACATAGAATATCGATGAAAACATCTGTTTGGTATTCTTGACGATACTCAACAGCCATTTGAACGGCATGAACTAAGGCTTCAACATCATCTCCATTCACGTGGAATACCGGTGAAAGTGTAGTCTTAGCTACGTCTGTACAATATGTACTCGAACGAGCATCTTTATAATTCGTTGTAAATCCAATCTGATTATTTATCACAAGGTGAATTGTTCCACCAGTTTTATAACCATCTAACTTCGACATTTGAATTACTTCGTAAACAATTCCTTGTCCGGCAACAGAAGCATCACCATGAATTAAGATTGGAGCAATACTCGATAAATTATCTTCGTATTTATGGTCGATTTTAGCTCTCACCATACCTTCAACCACGGGATCTACTGCTTCTAAGTGAGATGGGTTTGGAGATAAGCTTAAATGAACATCTTTGCCTTTGCTGGTTTTGATATCAGTTGAATAACCTAAATGATATTTCACATCTCC
>CAZYBY010000108.1:0-3448 GCA_964645385.1 uncultured Sphingobacterium sp. | reverse complement strand
TTTTTAAAAAATTACTTAACAATTAATCTCTTGCTAGAATATCCGTTTTCAGTATTTACAATTAAATTGTAAACACCTGAACTTAATTCAGAGATATCAATTTGTTGTTTAGTAGAATTTGCATTTACATTCATGATAGTTTGGCCAATCATGTTTACAATGCTAATAGATTGAATAGCTTCATTTGCTACTACTGTAACAACATCGTTTGCTGGGTTTGGATAAATATTGAAAATTACAACATCTTTAGAAGAAACTCCTTGGAAATCGTTATCCTTAATTACGATAGATGCTGAAGTAATCGCACCTAAAGTACATTTAGATGGATCGCTAATTGAGAAGTTAATTGTTTCATTATTCTCAATAGTCGCATCATCAATAATTGTGAAAGTAACTGATTCAACAGTATCTCCAGGAGCAAACGTTAATGTACCTGGATTTCCAAAGGTAAAGTCAGAGTTAAAGATCGCAGAACCACCAGTTAAAGCGAAAGTAACTGATGTTACTTCAGTAGTTGCTGCACTTAAATGAACATTAACAGTTTTAGTACCATTTCCTTCTTTAGTATTGAAAATAGCCGAATCGATTGTTACTACTGGAATTACTGTAATTACAGGTATGATATCATTAATACTTCTAGGTAATAATTGGTATCCACTGTTTTTAGGATTAGAGTTATCAAATTGACCACCTAAACCAATTACATCAAATTTACCTACGATTGGTTGAGCATATAAATTAACATCTGCATCAATTCTTAAATCTAATGAATCAGTACCATTAGAAATTCTTAAAGTAGTACCAGATGCTGAGTTTGCTAGAGTATCGATAATTTCAGCATTTTTAAATATTACTAAGTCTGACTCTGTAGTCTCATCTAATGTTGTGATTACTCTCGGACGTTTCAATGCATTGCCTTTAGAAATCAAGATAATTGAATCCATGTTCACTTGAGTCAAACCATTGAATTCACCAACTTTACCATATACTTTCACAGAGTCACCTTCTTCTGGCACTAATGAAATAATTGGTGGATTTGAAGCACCTGATCTAAATATACCTACACCACCAGTTGGGTCTATTAAAGTATATTGTAAGCTTGTTGCTGAACCTTGCATGTCAACTCCATATACAATACCTTTAATATAAACTGCAGTATCTTTCAATATAGATACACCATTAGCATCATTTACTTTTAATGCAGATATGTTTTTGAATTGAATATCGTCGTTAATGATATTTACTGTGATTACAGAGTCGGTACTGATTACACCAGAATTTGTAATGTTTCTTATAGCTAATACAATGTTCTCGTTTAATTCGAAAATATTATCATTTAAAAGAGAAATATTAACTGCTACTGTAGAATCTTTACCTCCTGGAATAGTAATTGTTTGAGTAGAGTAATTATAATCTGATCCAGCGATTGCTGTTCCACCTTTAACAACTACATCAAATGAAGTAGGGCCATTAGTAGTAGCACCCATCGCCATAACATTTACTGTTGCAGTTCCTGCATTTTCATTTGCATTTACTGTAGCTGCTGTAAAGTGAGCAACTAGAGGCTGATCATTTGTAGGAATAGTAATTGTGATTATTGAGTCATTCCCGATAGTTGCATTATTTGTTGCATCTCTTAAAACTAAAACAATTGTTTCAGCATTTTCAGCGATTAAATCATCAATCACATTAACAGTATCGTTAACATTAGATGAAGAGTTTGAAGGGAAAGTAATAGTTGTACCTAATGCAGATACACCTGAGTAATCAGATCCACTTGCTGTTGAAACAGATTTAACATACACTTTTACATCAGTAGCTGTAGCATTTGGGTTTGTAATTTTAACACCAAAAACATGGTCAGCACCTTCTTGAACAGTAGCAGTTAAAGGTGTAGCAAAGCTTACTACTGGATTTACAATATCATTAGCAGGTATTGTAATAGTTAAAATTGAATCCGATTCAATAGTAGCTGAATTTGTTGTATTTCTCAAAGCTAAAATAATTGTTTCATCAGCCTCTTGAGCAACATCATCAATAATAGGGAATGTAAATGATTGTGCAGTAGTACTACTTGCTGGGAATGTAACCGTTTGAGTTGTAAATGTATAATCAGAACCTGCTGTAGCTGTTCCACCTTTTATTTTTACGTCAACAGAAGTTGCTGATGCATTTGGGTTTGTTACATTTAAAGTAACTGTTGCAGTTCCAGCATTTTCATTTACAGTTAATGTTGTAGGGTTAAATTTTAAAGATGGGTTAGGAGCAACGTAAGGAGTTACTGTACCCCAAGTTTGACCTACAATAATTCCATCAATTTTTAATGTTGGAGCATTACTTGCAGTACCTTGGCGTAATGCAACAGCACCTAAACCGACAGTACTACTAGTTGTAATATCATTTTCAGTTGTTACAGCTGAAGCTGTAGGTGTAGGTTCTGGAGCTCCCAAAACTGGGTCAATAAATAATTTTACTGAGTCGTTCGCAGTACCTGAAATGATAGAATATTTAATTACTACTTGGTATGTTGTTCCAAAAGCTAAATCAGTAGTATTAAAGCCAGCAACACCAACGGCTCCCGATTTAGAAATACCAATTCTATATCCTGTTCCTGAAGATTTAATAAATGTTCTAGCTCTATAGTTAGTACCACTTAAAGCTGAATCTAATAAAGCAAAGAAATAATCACCAGTAGCTTGAGCAGATGCAACATTCATTAAGAAAGAAGCATAAACACTTCCAGTACGAATATTTGTTCCAGTAAATACTTTACCTGCATCTTGTCCAGTAGTATTGATAAATGCTGCATTTCCAATGCCAGATGCAGATGATCCTAAGTATGATAAACCAGTTACTACAGGCATTTTATTTACATTCGACACAGTTGCAATTGGTGTCCAACCCGAACCTACAATTTGTGATAAAGTATCATTTAAAGTGTAGTTAAAGTTTTCAACTAAAACTGGTGCTGTTGAAACAGGTTGATCGTTTATTGGAATAGTGATTGAAACAATTGAATCTGCACCAATAGTTGCAGAGTTAGTAGCGTCTCGTAATACTAAAACAATTGATTCTGCTTGCTCTGCAATTATATCATCGACAATATTAATCGTACCCGATAAGCTAGTAGTAGAGTTAGCAGGGAATGTTAAAGTTGTTCCAGAAGTAAATCCAGAATAATCTGTGCCTGAAGCAGTAGAAATTGATTTTACGTAAACTTTAACAGCTGTAGCAGATGCATTTGCATTAGCTATTTCAACATTGAAAGTATGACTTCCACCTTCAGCAACTGATGCTGATAATGGTGCTGAGAATTTAACAGCAGGGGGTGGTACATCATTCGAAGGTATAGTTATTGTTAAAATTGAATCAGCTTCTATAGTTGCCGAGTTTGTTGTATTTCTTAAAGCTAAGATGATTGTCTCGTCCGCTTCTTGAATAATATCAT